>JAEXSY010000141.1 GCA_023440105.1 Bacillota bacterium | reverse complement strand
GTGCACTATGAAATATACCATTACAGAGCTAGCAAAGATGTCAGGAGTAAGTACAAGAACTTTAAGATTCTACCACGAAATAGGACTTTTAGTACCCAAGGAACAAAATTCCGCTGGATACAGAACCTATCATGAGGAGGAGGTTAATAAGCTGCAGCAAATCCTCTTCTATAGAGAATTAGGGGTGAATCTTAAGGAAATAAAGAATATCTTAGAATCTCCTGAGTTTGATGGCCTTGAGGCTTTAAAGAACCATAGAAAAGAGCTCCTGGAAAGAAAAAAACAGCTGGATAGACTCCTGGACAATGTTAACAACACTATTTATTCTCAAGAAAGGAGAATTATCATGAAGGATAATGAAAAGTTTAAAGGTTTTAAGAAGTCACTAATAGAGGAAAATGAAAAAAAATACGGCAGTGAGCTAAGAGAAAAATACTCCTCTAAAACCATAGAAGAATCCAATAAAAAGCTAATGAACATGTCTGAAGAAGAATACAACAACATGGAGGACCTGGGCAACAGAATATTAGAGCAACTTAAGATTGCTTATGAAACCAAGGATCCTTCCTCTCAAGAAGCTCAGATACTAGCAGATATGCATAAAAGGTGGCTGTCCTTCTCATGGCCTAATTACACTAAGGAGGCTCACAGAGGATTGGCTGAGATGTATGTTTATGATGAGCGATTTAAGGAATATTATGATAAGGCTCAGCCCGGTGGAGCTGAATTCTTAAGAGACGCTATCATAGCTTACACAGAGTAAACTATCGTAAATAATAATTAAACTTTTATGTGAACTATGTACCAAAGTGCAAAAAAATCTTAGCCAGTTAATAAAGCTGGCTAAGATTTTTTCATTGTAATATTTCTTCATCATACACCTTAAATCAAGTATTCTCTTATATCTCCGATGATATAAAGAGAACCAAAGGCAATTATAGCATCGGAAGGATCCGTTTCATTTAATGCGATCTCCGCAGCCTCTACTAAATCCTGAACCTCCAGTACCTTGGAGGCTCCTCTTGCAGCGATGAGGTCACTAAGCTCCTTGGTAAAAATAGCCCTAGAATCAAATGGAGCCACGGCATAAAATCTATCCCCATAAGGGATGATCATATCCAGCATTTCTTCATAAGCCTTATCCTTTAGCATTCCAATAATAAACGTAAGCTTTTTACCAGGAAGATATCTTTTAATATTAGCTAATAAGGCTTCAATCCCTTGTGGATTATGGGCTCCATCAATGATGAAGCAAGGCTTATCCATAAGCACCTCAAATCGTCCAGGCCATTTTGCCTTTTTTAATCCACTTCTCAAAGCCTCTTCACTAACCTTAAAGCCTTTTTTTGATAATACCTCAATAACCTTGATAGCTACCGCTGAATTATTCAGCTGATATTCACCTAATAGAGAAAGCTCTAAATCCTCATAGGAATCTAATGTAAACACCTGGCCCTCCAGGTCACTTTTCTTGACTTTAAGCCCATGAAAATCAGCCCTATGAAGTACTGCCTTCCTATCCTCTGCAATCTTTTCCACAGTGTCCATTATGTTTTTTCCCTGTGGATAAAGAACAACCTGGCAGCCCTCTTTTATGATTCCAGCCTTCTCATAAGCAATCTTTTCTACTGTATCTCCAAGATACATAGTATGGTCTAGTCCTATTGCTGTAATCACTGCAACCACAGGACTCTCAATTATATTGGTAGGATCAAGCCTTCCACCAAGGCCTACCTCTAAAACAACTATGTCACAATGGCATTTTTCAAAATAAATAAAGCCTATAGCTGTTACTATCTCAAACTCCGTGGGAAGCTCCTCCATTTGAGGTACTACCTCTTTCACCCTTTCTACCGCTTCAATAAGCTCCTTATCCGGGATGTTTTCTCCATTTACTCTAATTCTTTCATTAAATACATGAAGATAAGGTGATGTGAATAACCCTGTTTTATAACCAGCCTCTGCTAGAATGGACGCAGTGATAACAGAGGTTGATCCCTTTCCATTGGTGCCGGCAATATGTACAAACTTAAGCTTTTTATGAGGATTATCTAAAAGTGAAAGAAGCTTTTCTATCCTGGTAAGGCCAGGCTTGCTTCTCTGCCAGGAATTGGCATGTATATAATCTAATGCTTCTTGAATATTCATTTCTTTTCTCCCCTTAAAAACATTATATAGAACATATTACCACTTTTTATAAAAAAAACAACATTATCACCTTCCGTTAATAAATCCATCTATTTCCTCAACGGTAATAGCTCTCTGTTCCTCAGGGGTTAATGAAGCAATGCCATCCCCATCCTGTTCACCATAGGAGCCAAAATACGCGTGGTTCCCCCCTGATATCTCAATATATTTCGCAGTCTTAGGGTTATTGATTTTATTCTCCTCTAAAGCATCTCTATTTAATACTTTGTCCTCACTACCATATAGGACAAGCAAGGACAAATCCTTCTCCCCTAAATCTGAGGAAGGATAAGCACCTAAAAGTATAATTCCTTGAAGCTTACCCTCACTTTTTGCCCCATAGGCAGAAGCCATAGCTCCACCGAGAGAGTGACCAGCAAGATACCAGTTGTCTATTTCTGAAAACTCTTCCATCACTTCATCTGCTGCCTTTATATCAAAAACCGCTAGATTAAAGGGCATCTTAACCAATACAACGGTATATCCCTTTTCAGATAAATCCTTCATTAAAGGAGCATAGGCGGAGGCTTCAACCTTTCCTCCAGGGTAAAAAATAATGCCAGTAGAGCTGCTATTTTCAGAAGAAAAAACAAAATAATCCCTCTCTTCATCAACCTTTGAATTTCCTTCCTGGGAGATAACCTTCTGTGCTTCTTCATCAGCTCTATAATAATCTAGAGTATAAATATAGAAGCCCAGTACAGCAAAAAATATTATTACAAAAGTTATTGTTAAAGTCTTTTTTATCTTCTTAGACACCTGAGTAAGTCCTCCTTCAAATTTATTCCTTGGGAAGCTCAACAAAAAATCTAGTTCCTTTATATAAAGAACTCTCTAAATATATATGCCCTTTATTCAGCTCTATTACATTTTTAACAATGGATAAGCCTAAGCCACTTCCCTCGGAACCATGGCTGGTATCCGCCTGATAAAACTTTTCAAAGATCCTTGTTTTGTTTTCATCTGCTATTCCTATGCCGTTATCCTCAATAATTACCCTTATCCATCCTTCATCACTTTCCAAGCTAACACCTATGCGTCCCCTTGGCTTTGAAAATTTAATAGCATTACTTAAGAGATTAATCCAAATCTGCTTAATCAAATCTTCATCCCCCAAGTAATCAACCTTCTGAAGCTCAATATCCAGCTCTAGCTCTTTTTCACTCCATTGTTCCTCAAATAGAAGTATTGTTTTTCTTATCTGCTCATCCAAGGAAAAACTTTCTCTCTTATAGGCTATTGCTTGATTTTCTACCTGAGATAGCTTTAATATATTTGAGGATAAATTTGTCAGTCTTTCACTTTCTTCAATAATGATGTCTGTATAATCATTGAACTGGTCATCAGTGAGCTTATTGCTCTTTAAAAGCCTTGCAAACCCCTGTATTGAAGCAATGGGTGTTTTAAATTCATGGGATACATTATTAATAAAATCCTTACGCAAATATTCTATATTATTAAGCTCTTCAGCCATGAGATTAAAAGTATTTATAAGTACTCCAATTTCATCACTGCCTAAGTACTTTACTCTTACAGAAAAATTACCCTTAGCAACCTCTTTAGTAGCCCTGGTTAACCTCTGTATAGGCTCTGTAATCATTCTTACAGCAAAGTACATCAGGAGGGAACCAATAATCATGCTTGTGGAGAA
>JAEXSY010000469.1 GCA_023440105.1 Bacillota bacterium | reverse complement strand
ACTGCAGGAAAGAGCAGGAGAAATATCCTCTCCACTTACAGTAGCACAGATAATCAAATCCAGATCTTCTGCTTCTATATTTCCATTCTCTAAAGCTTTTTTTGCAGCCTCATAGGCAAGGTCTGCTGCCGTTTCTGTGGTACAGATATGGCGCTTTTTCACGCCCACCCTCTGAACTATCCATTCATCAGAAGTATCGATATATTTAGATAATTCATCGTTGGTAACCGCCAGAGGCGGCACATAGCTTCCTGTTCCAATAATTTTAAAAGTCATTTAGTTTCACCAATACCTTTTTTAAAATAATCATTTAGTTTATAGATAGCCTTTAGTAGATATGTCTTTTCTTCCTCAGTAAGCTCGCTGCTGATTTCTCTCACCATTTTTGAATGATAGAAATGGTGATATCTATCTATAACCTCTCCTTCTTTCGTTAAATGAACCCTTACAACTCTCCCATCATCCTTGCTATTTACCTTTTCCAAGTAGCCTTTCTTCTCCAGCTTATTAACAGCTACCGTAGCTGATGGCCTAGTTATATTAAGCTCCTCTGCAATTTCACTGACGGTTCTCCCTTCATCGCCACCCTTCCCCACTGCTTCTATAAGATGCATTTCATTTATAGATAGTGAGATCCCATTGGCATTTTTAAGAGTTTGTTCTTCGAGACGTAAGATATTATGATATACCTCCACCAAAATACTATTTAATTCAATATCAAACTTATCCATTCCAATCTCCCCTTCAAAATTAATTAGATAGACTATCTAATTAAATCTTATTTTAAATCAAGTGCCTTTAGCTGTCAACAAAATTATTCCTGTACAACCAATATAAGGTTGCCCACGCGAACACTTTCTCACTTCTCACGTGGATGGCACCTTACAAATTACGACATAAAAAATACCGCATATTCAAATTTGAATATTACGGTATTAGGATGAACTTATTATTTAATTTTACTTTTTAGTATAAGAAACTTATATCTCTAAGAATCCTTGAAAATTTCAGCTTGTCCTTACGTTTATATATTCAAATTTACTATAGTAACCATGCCATAAAAATTTCAATAATTCCTGTTAATAATCCGGCTCCAACTGCAAGTAAAAGCTTTTACATACCATATAAATTATGCTATATATACTACTCTATATCCTTATCATAAATAATAACTTCTTCTCTATGAGTTTCCTTATCCAAAGTAAACCTTAGTGCACCGAAGGACAAAACAATTATAAGATTGATAATAAATATAGAAAGAATGATGATACCAACAAACTTCCAAAATTGTCCCCATCTTCTGTTCCTTATGGCCAGCTGTTCATTCACTCTAGCAAGCTGCTCTGCTATTTCATTTCTATTGGTATCTTCCATCAGATCCGCACCAAGTAATTCATTAACACTTACATCCAGAACCTCAGCAATTTTTTGTAAAGTTACTGCATCAGGTACCGACAATCCTTTTTCCCATTTCGATACAGTCTGCCTTACAACATTAACCTTAGCAGCAAGCTCTTCCTGAGTGAAGCCTTTACTCTTTCTAATCATCTTTAAATTATCACTAAACAATTTGTGTTCCTCCCTATGCTTTGATGGCTCTAGTATAGCCCTCACCATCAGTTGCCTCAAGCAACGCAAGTTAACATTAACCTATTTTTTATTTTAATTATATATCTGATATTCGGATTCCAATATTTCAAACCTATCCATTATCAATACCTAAACAGACCTCTAAATTCCAATTAATTGAACAATTAAATAGAATACTAAAAAACTTAATCCAATTATAACCTAATTTAACTATTATTTGCACATCATTATCTAAATTTCAAAATTTTGGATTAGATTTTGTATAAATACTAGTAACTAATTACATACAGTTTTTATAGAGCACTTTAATTTTTATTATTCCTTTTACGGTACTGAAGGGGTGTGATTCCATAATGCTTCTTGAAGACTCTATAGAAATAGCTCTTTTCTTTAAAGCCAATTGTTTCAATTATTTCCTGAACAGATAAATTCGATGTGAGAAGCAGCCATTTTGCTTTTTCTAGCTTAATTTCCAAAAGCTTTTCGGAAAATTGACAATGGGCTAAAGCTTTGAACCTTGAAGAAAAATATGTTGGATTAAAATTAAACTCTGAAGCAATACTAGATAAAGTAACGGTTTTATAATTATCTGTTATATATTTTAGCCAACCTCCGATATCATAATCCTTCATCATACTGGACTCGCTAATAATCAGAGCTTTTTTATGAACACTATGGAGATTAGTTAAAAACGAAACTAATGCTGCCTTAACTAGCTTATGATTTTTTTCCTTTAAGCTGCTTACCTCATATACTAGCAGCTGAAGATAAGCTTTTACAATCTGGAAGGTATCAATATCAAAAACCAGGTATTCCATATTTTCAGCCTTTAACCTAAGAAAATCATAGAAAATCGGACAATCAGCCATGTGAGCCATTAGATGGCTATCAAAGAAATCCTTCTTAAAATTTAGAACAATAATAATTCCATCTTTGTCTATAGATGAATATCTAATCCTATAGCCCTTTTTTACAAGTATTATATTGCCTTTAAGTAAATGTACTGCCCTTTTATCAATGGATAGATTATATTTTCCATATATAATCACCAGGCTTATATACTCCTCCTCGGGAAATAACTCTCCACCATTATTCTCCTGGATCTCCAAGGTATAGTTATCTGAATATCCTAGGGCGATTCTTTCTTTTATTTCTTCTAAATTTAAAAGTATTTCCACCGTTTTCTCTCTCTTCTTTGTTTTAAAGTTATATTCTGGATAATAAATCATTTATGCAATATCAATTTTATCTATTTTTATAGTATTTTCAATGGAAATAAATACTCATAAAATATATAGCCTTTACCTAAAAATAAACCACTATTTACACAAAATCTATCAGCTTTTCTACAAAAATAAATTTGATATACTTTTAGTGTTGGTTAAAAAAATAACAAATACATTAAAGTGAGGGACTTATTTTGAAGAAGAATTTTTTGCACAAGTTATTATCTACAGCTGTAATTCTTACCCTTTCCACGGGTCTTTTCGTAGGCTGCAATAATAACACAAAAGACGCTACTTCAGCAAAGCCAGGCAGCTATACTGCTACAGAAAAGGGCTTTGGTGGAGATGTTACGGTGAATCTTACTATTGCTGAGGACGGAAGTATCTCCAATATCGATGTTGCGGCAGATTCAGAAACTCCTGATATTGGTGGAAAAGCTGCTCCAAAGCTAGCACAGGCTATTGTTGATAATCAAAGCTTAGCAGTAGACAAGGTAAGTGGAGCAACCATGACCAGTGAGGCGGTAATTTCTGCAGTAACTGCTGCATTAACTGAGGCCGATGCAGATATTGATGCATTCAAGAATAATAAAATTTCAAAAGATGGACAAGATGAGGAATTAACTGCTGATGTTGTGGTAGTTGGAGCTGGTGGTTCTGGAACAGCTGCAGCACTGGCCGCTGCAGAAGCTGGACTTAAGGTACTTATAGTAGAAAAAAATCCTACTTTCGGGGGTAATTCAAAGCTTGCTTCCGGATTCTTTGCTATAGGAACAGAGCTTCAAAAAAAGGAAGGTCTTAATCTTTCAGTAGATAAGGCTGTACAGGACTTAATGGAATTTAATCAATATCTGTCCAATGGTACAATCGTAAGAAAGGTTGTGGAAAATGCTGCAGATACAGTAGAATGGCTGCAGGATTACGGAGTTGAATTCTATCTTCCAGAAACAACAACTCAAAAGGCTCACGAAGATGATTTATATAAATGGAAAACCTATCATAAATTTGTAGATCAGGCTGCTGCCTTTGAAAATATGTATGCAAATCTTGAAAAGATGGGTGCGGAGGTACGTTACAATACTTCCTTAGATACAATAATAAAAGATGATAATGGTACTGTAACAGGTATTACTGCCAAGAAGGAAGATGGAGGAACCCTTACTGTAAAGGCTACTGCAACTATTATCTGCACAGGAGGCTTTGGAGCAGATGCAGAAAAAACTGCAGAGGCATTAAATTCTAACCTTTTTAATTCTCTTGGTATGCCAAATGCCGGTGAAGGTATAACTGCTATTGAAGAAATCGGAGGCTTTGATTTAGATGGAACTCCACTGCTTCACGCTTGTCAGTTTGCGGAATCCACTGTAAAACAGGACTCTGCTGGAGAAAATCTTGCAGGTTTTTCTGATACAAGCTTAACTCAGGTATTAAACACTCCATTATTATGGGTAGATTCTACTGGAAGCAGATTTACTAACGAAGATGTGGTTTACGATACAGCCTTCTGGGCAAATGCTGCTTATACAGTAGGTGGTAAGTATTACATAGTTGTAGATGAAGCTACCTTAAAAGATTTCTCAAAGGGAACCTCTTTAGAAGTTTCTCAAGCTGGTCCTGGTGCAAAGATGGAGCTTGATGATTTTGTTGCTTTAGCTGAGGGTGCTGTGAAAAATGGTACTGCCTTCAAGGGCAGCACATTAGAAGAATTAGCTGAGGCTACTGGTATGAATGCAGAGGATTTAAAGGCTACAGTGGAAAGATATAATTCAATGGTTAAAAAGGGTGAGGACACTGATTATGGTAAAGCAAAGGAGTCCTTGGCCTATTCTGTAGAATCTGGTAACTTCTATGCTTTCGATGTCCGTGGAGTATTCCTTGGAACCATCGGTGGTGTTAAAGTTGATGATAACATGCAGGTTATGACCACTGACTTTAGCTTAATCCCTGGTCTTTATGCTGCTGGTACTACTGCTGGCGGCTACTATACAGGTGTTGGATATCCTCCATATGAAGGCTTAGCCTGTGGCTTTGCTTATACCTCTGGTAGAATAGCAGGTAACAGTGCTGCAAGCTATGTTAAATCAATAAAATAAGCAAGGGCTCTGGTAATACTACCAGAGCCCTCTTAACATTTCTTACTTATCCAATTTCCCCAGCTCAATATCAATAAGCTCCCTTAATTTTCTAAGCTCTACTTCACTTAAGGTAATACCCTTCCCCATCTTTTCATGGTTCTCATCCCAGTCACGGATATCAAATTTAGGAGCACCGCCATTCCAGCTGATTTTATTAAGCTCTTTCCTCCAGCCCCTACTTCCTTTTGAAAGCACACCTATTTCCTTTGTAATTTCGAACGTGAACTACTCTCCACTTATAGAAGCGGGAGCTTCTTGGTCAATATACCTAACGGTACAAGTTTACCCAAGCTAATAAGGTAGTTCCTACCTCAAGATGATACCAAAATTACAATATTAGTTTCAATAGATTTATACTAGCATTTATATCTCTGTCGTGATTAGCACCACACTTCGGACAAGTCCAATTTCTAAGTGCTAGATTTTTTACATCACTATTTTTATATTCACATTTAGAACAAAGTTGGCTACTAGCATAGTTAGATGGGGAAATTACTATTTCTCTACCATTCCAATTAGCTTTATATTCTAACATTGTTCTGAATTCTGCCCAACTAACTTCACTAATTGCTTTAGCTAATTTATGGTTTTGCAGCATATTCTTAACCCTCAAATCTTCTAAAACTATTACTTGGTTTTCGCTTATAATTTTAGTCGATAATTTGTGGAGAAAGTCTTTACGTTGATTTGCTATCCTTTGGTGAAGTTTAGCAACCTTTAATCTTGCTTTATATCTGTTATTACTTCCTTTGGATTTTCTGCTCAATTCCTTTTGTAATTTAGCTAATTTCTTTTCAGCTTTTCTAAGATTTTTAGGATTTCCAAACCTATCACCGTTGGAACATATAGCAAATTCCTTTAATCCCAAGTCTATACCTATATTATTATTGTTCCCTGGTAATGGGATATTTTCAGTATCTACCAAAATTGAAATGTAATATTGATTACTTGGTGTTTTAGATATAGTTACAGATTTAATCAATCCCTTGAATTGTCTGTGCAAAACTATTTTAATTTTCGATTTTAATTTAGGAATTTTAACATAGTTTCCATCAATACTAA
>JAEXSY010000342.1 GCA_023440105.1 Bacillota bacterium | reverse complement strand
ATTACTCATTCAATAGCGAAAGCGGCCGCACATTTTTGGATTTTTGTCAACTATTTTTATAAAAAAAGACCCCTATATCCTATATTCGGATAGGGATCTATTTCTATTGCTTAACTTAATGACATTGTGCTATTTACAGCCTATTTTTTGAATATAGGAGATGAAAAGCATGCCAAGGATGCCGCTGATCTGTTCTTATTTGTTAAAGACAATGAGAAGAGAATATTACATGATATATTACCATCCTAGCATATATATGCGGTGTTAGATTTATGCCTTCAGGAATTGTATTTCTGAAGGTTTTGTTATTTTGTGTTTAACTCCTTTTAAGCTATAGTAAATATTAATATTCCATAAGGTTGTCATTAAACTTGAAATATGAGAATATTGTAGTAGGAATAAAAATTAGAAAATTATAACAATGTAGTTAATAAAGAAAGCATATAGAAGGAGCAGCTTATGAAGAGTCAATTAACGGTCAAGTATTCATTAGTACAGGGGAGCTACTGGGCGGCCTTTTGTTCAGTTATTGGTTATGCCTCTCCTTTTTTGTTGTCTAGAGATTTTACCTCCTCGGATATTGGAGTTTTGATGGCCTGGGGTAATGTATTGTCTGTAGTATTACAGCCTCTTGTAGCTTCTATGGCTGATAGGAGTAGAAGGGTGAGGCTCAATGCCTTATCGGCAATTATAGCCTCGGTAGGGTTGTTTTCTGCTGCACTTCTTTATATAATTCCTAATAGCTTTTATATAACTGCAGGGCTTTTTGCACTTATATTGACCATAACCAGTATGCTGATGCCTATGGTTAATTCTCTCAGCATTAAGCTTACAAACAGAGGCTATAATGTGAATTATGGAATAGCTAGAGGTATTGGTTCACTGGCTTATGCTGGGATATCTTATCTATTGGGGTATTTAATTAAGTTTTATGGAGAAAATATAATAATAGTTGTTGTACTGATATTATACATGGTTTTAGTATTGATTCTTTTATGGTTTAAGGCCCCTAAAGAAGAGCTGCTTAAAGTAGAAGATTCTACCGCAGGGGAGATACTTATTTCAGAGAAGGACTCCTTAATTACCTTCATAAAAAGATATAAGAGCTTCTTTTTTATGAATCTTGGCATCATCTGCCTCTTTACCTTTCACAACATAATAAATACATATCTTTTGCAGATTATGGTCAGTGTAGGTGGAGACAGCAGAGACATGGGAGTATCCATTGCCATAGCAGCACTTTTAGAGCTGCCTACGATGTTTTTATTCTCCCTCATAGTTAAAAGAATAGAGTCAAATAGATTACTAAAGATAGCTGCTATCTTTTTTGCTGTAAAATCTATAGCCTTTTATTTTTCTTCATCTGTGCTTAATATCCATGTAAGCCAGCTCTTTCAGGCACTATCCTTTGCTCTTTATATACCAGCCTCGGTACACTATACAGATATCCTTATGAGGGATAGAGACAAGATAAAAGGCCAGGCAATGATATCAGCTGCACTGACCGCAGGAGGAGTCACAGGAAACTTATTGGGAGGCTATCTACTAGATGCCAGAGGAGCTGAAATTATGCTTATGGCTGGAGTAATATTCTCCATAGTCGGAATGGCAATTTTTCTCCTATCAACTCCAGTACCTTCTGCAGGTTCTTATAGAAATCAGAAGAGTTCTGCTATCCAATGATAGCATCGATTATTATACAATTTATGTTATTTTACGTACTATTCATTATTGCATTGAGTATGAAAATACTCTATAATTAAAGGGCTTCAAAAATAGTCGAATCGATGGATGGAGGTAATCAAGTTTGGATGACTTTAATTTAGTCTCAACCTTAATTGGATTAATTGGAGGTTTAGGTTTATTCCTATATGGTATGAATCTAATGGGAGATGGCCTTGAAAATGTAGCAGGTGATAAACTTAAAAATATATTAGAAAAAGTGACCTCAAATCCTATTTCTGCAGTAATAGTTGGTGCTTTAGTAACTATGGTTATACAGAGCAGCAGTGCTACTACAGTAATGGTGGTCGGCTTTGTTAATGCTGGACTTATGAATTTATTCCAGGCTACAGGGATTATCATGGGTGCTAACATTGGTACTACAATTACAGCACAGCTTGTTGCCTTTAATCTCGATCAAGTTGCTCCTATTGCCGTTGGTATAGGTGCGGCTTTAGTTCTCTTTTCTAAAAGTAAAAAGAGAAAGGATATTGGAGGTATTATATTAGGTTTTGGTATTCTTTTTTTAGGTATGGGTTATATGGGAGATGCTATGAAGCCTATATCACAAACGCCTCAATTTACCAATATAATTTTAGCCATTGGAGATAATAAATTATTAGGAATATTAGCTGGTCTTGGATTAACAGCTATAGTTCAAAGCTCCTCGGCAACCACTGGTATATTAATTGCCCTGGCAACTACAGGCTCTATAGGTATTAATGTAGCACTTCCTATAATATTTGGCTGTAATATAGGTACTTGCGTAACTGCATTAATCTCCTCTGTAGGAACATCAAAAACAGCTCACAAGGCAGCCTTCATACATCTTGCTTTTAATGTTTTTGGTACAGTAATCTTTATTCCTTTTATGGATGCTATAGGAAATATAGTTCAGAATGTAAGCCCTAATGACGTAGCAAGACAGGTTGCTAATGCCCACACAATATTTAATATTTCCAATACCTTAATAATGATTCCATTTATTAAGTATCTTATTCTATTAGTAAATAAGATTGTTCCTGGTGAAGAGGTAGTGGAGAAAGCAGGACCTAAATATCTTGATGATAGATTGTTAGAGACTCCTATGATTGCCTCTGGACAGGTAATGAAAGAAACAGTGCGCATGGCTACAAAGGCCAAGGAAAATTTAATGCTATCAATAGAAGCCTTTAACACCGATGATGAAGCCTTAGCGAAAAAGGTTTATAGTAACGAAAAGCTCATTAATATTCTGGAAGAAAGTATAACTAGCTATCTAGTAAAGCTTTCTCAAACAGACATATCTGATAAAGAAAATGAGGTTCTTCAGTCAACCTATTATGTGGTTAATGACATTGAACGTATTGGAGATCATGCTGAGAATATAGCTGATTTAACTCTTGAAAAGATTAATCGAGGTTTAACTCATTCTAAAGAAGCAGAAGGAGAACTGAAAAATATATTTAGTTATACCTTGAATGCTTTAGAGCTAGCTATAGATGCTTATGAACATAGAGATGCTAATAAGGCTGAAGGAGTATATCCCTTAGAGGAAAAGGTAGATGAGCTGCAGAGGGAATATCGTGAGGCCCACATAAAAAGACTTAATGAGGGTAGATGCAGTGCTTATACTGGAACATTATACATAGATACTTTAAGTAATCTTGAAAGAATAAGTGACCATGCTGTTAATATAGCTGAGAGTGTATTAGACAAAAAAAGGCATAAATAAGAAAGCATTAAATATATAAGATAAAAATTGCATAAATACATAGTTTAAAAATACCTGCAGGATATACTGCAGGTATTTTTTAAATTATAAATGTACATACTACTTTTATATCTTAGGACTTTAGGAGGGATGTAATGAAGGAAAGGAGCTTTGTAAAAAATACAAGTAGAAAACTCATATTGCTTATTATGGTAGTTACATTAATTATGGGTCTATATGTTTCTTTATCATATGCTTCTGAATTAGAGGAAGCAATAAAACCAAAGGGAAGAAAGCAGGAGCAAAAAATAGATGATAAGAAAAATGAAGAGCCAAAAAGAATAATTTTAATTGATCCTGGTCATGGTGGCTATGATGGAGGAGCCAAATCCAAAAATGGTACTGTTGAAAAGGACATTAATCTCTCTGTGGCTAATAAAGTAAAAGCTGAGCTTGAGAAAGAAGGCTATAAGGTTTTTATGACGAGAGATAAGGATGAAAGCCTAAATAACCCTTCTGGATCAAAATATAGCTCCAAGAAGGTTGAGGATTTAACTAATAGGTGCAATAAGAAAAAAGAAGTTAACTGTGATATGTTTATCAGTATACATCAAAATACCTTTCCTAAAGGCTCTGTAAAAGGTGCTCAAGTATGGTATTCTAGCTTTGAGGAAAGCAAATACCTGGCTAAGACCATCCAGGAGAGCTTAAGAGAATATTTAGATCCTACCAATAAGAGAATAGAAAAGCCTGCTCTTGATAGCTATAAAATACTCAGAGATGGTTATGAAGCTCCGTCAGTTATTGTTGAATGTGGATTTATAACAAACTATGAAGAGGAGCAAAAGCTAAAGGACGAAGCCTATCAGAAAAAAATAGCTGAGGCAATTGCAGCATCAGTTAATAGATATTATGAAGAGCTTAAGGTAAGAGCAGGGAGAGAATTGGAAAAGGCTCAATAATAGCCATATCAAAAGAAAAAACTAAAATTATTTCCGGGGCAATATAATAGCTTTATTAGACTTCTAAGAGTAGAAGTCTATTTTTTATTCTATTAATATTAAGCTTCCTTCTATCACTGTAATCCACCAGCTTTTGCCCTCTATAAGGGTCATAGGGAGACCCTTATAATCTTTAATTAGAGTGGTGTTATTGATCTTTTCCCAGGTTCCTGAACAAGCCTTTCCACCAGAAAGTATTATTGCATTACCTTTACTCTTCTGATTAGCCTTGTCAACAAGCTGGATAATCAAATTAGAAACTATAGGAGCATTGCTTTTTTCAAGGGATGAAGAGTATTTATAGTAGCCCTCCTCATATCTAAAGGTGGTGGATACAGCTTTTGAATACTCAATATGAATGAGATCGCCGCTGTCCTTATAATAAACAGGAAGCTTTTCGCTGGAATCCTTAAAGGAGAATGTTGGAAGACTGTTGATAGCTATAGAATCTATTCTTTCCACTCCCTGTAGGCTATAAGGAGAGCTTTCATAATATAAGCCTCGATAAATACATTTATCAGAAGTATCATCATAGCTCTCAAAAATAATATCCCCCTGGTTTTCTAAGGCCATTTCATTGATAGCTATATCATCTCCATAGATAGCCATGTAGGCTTCATCCTTCTGAAGGACTGAATCTATTTCTTCTCCAGTGAGAGGAGATACGTTAAGAGCATTTCCTTGGGGAGGCTTATATAAGAATCGCTCAGCATACTTTGCAGTATGACTATATAATATTAAAATAATTATTATTGTCAGAGAAAAGAATAGAAAAAAATCTTTTGTATTTAAAGGTTTTCTATCAATCATTTAAAACATCCCTCCTATGGTTAATTGCCTTATAAATTATAATGGTTATTTCATTACTATATGCAATAAATCTATAAAAAATATTAAAAATTATCAAATTTGATAAAATTGGACAAATGATATTGAAAGGTATAAAATGCCATGATAAGATAATTATGGTTAATGGATTAGTCCATTAATCCATTGGGAGGCGGTATAAATGGAGATAAATCTTAATAGAAATAGTGGAGATCCTCTTTACCTTCAGGTTAAGAGACAAATAATGGATATGATTTATCAGGGACAGCTTAAAGTTGGCTATAAAATGCCAACAGAAAGGGAACTTTCAAGAGTTCTAGGTATAAGCAGAAATACCATTAGTTCTGCCTATAAGGAGCTGGAGCTGGAAGGAGCATTAAAATCTATCCAGGGGAAGGGAACCTTTATTTCAGAGCAGAATACAGTGTGGAGAATGAGGGACTCAAAGGATAAGATTTATAAATTCTTAGATTTAGCTTTTGAAGAGGCTATTGAAAACGGAATCAGTGGTGAGAATTTTATAGAGCTAGTTGCAAGATACACTGAGGAAAAGATTGATAAGATGAATAAAACTACAGCTATATACGTAGAATGCAATGTTGAACAATCAAGAATGTTTAGCTCTCAGTTAAGCTTTTCAACAGATATGATCGTTGTTCCCATAACCTTAAATGACCTAAGAAATATGGATGATAAAACTAAAAAAGCTATAGAGGATAGTCAAGTTATTGTATCTACCTTCAATCATGTAAGTGAGGTTTCTAAATTAACGTCAGCCTATAAAAAGGAGATTTTAGGGGTAGCAATTAATGCTGATTTAGGTACCATTGTAAAGATTGCTAGATATCCCAGTAGTACAAGATTTAGCTTTTTTTGCATGTCCGAAGAATTTATGTTCAAGATAAAGCAGGCTCTGGGGGAGGCGGGACTAGGAGATATAAATATTCAGTACTCAAATAGCTATAACAAAGAGAAGATACAGGAGATTGTAAATAGCTCAGATGTTATTTTGGTATCTCCAGGGAGGTATAAGGATATAGAAGAATTAAATCATGAAAAAAAGGATGTAATTAAATTTATATATAACTTAGATGAAGGGTCTGTTAAAGCCCTGAAGTCAAAAATCATTGAACTTAATATTCCAATATAATATGGAGGTAATAAAATGGAAAAGAAAACCTTGATTCTGGGTGTTATTGGTGCAGATTGCCATGCTGTGGGTAACAAGATACTGGAATATGGACTTACGGAAGCAGGCTTTAATGTGGTTAATATAGGCGTATTATCACCTCAGGAGGACTTTATTAATGCAGCACTAGAAACTAATGCTCAGGTTATTATGGTTTCCTCTCTTTATGGCCATGGTGAAATAGATTGTAGGGGAATGAGAGAAAAATGCCAGGAGGCAGGATTAAATGACATTCTTTTATATGTTGGAGGAAATATTGTTGTTGGTAAACAAAACTGGGAGGAGGTTTATGGTAGATTTAAAGCCATGGGCTTTGATAGGGTATATCCACCAGGCACCTCTATAGAAACAGCTGTAGGAGATCTTAAGAAGGATTTACAACTTCAATAGAATGGAGGGGAGCTTGTGAAGGCATATCTACTAATAGATTTTGGAAGCACCTATACCAAGTTAACTGCTGTAGATATTGAGAGGGAAGAGATTATAGGAACATCTAAGGCTATAACCACGATTGAAAAGGATATCATGGAAGGTTTTTATAAAGCTTATGCTCTTCTGGAGGAAGGTTTTAAAGGAGAAAAACCAAATTTTATAAAGAGACTGGCCTGCTCCAGTGCTGCTGGAGGGTTAAAGATTATTGCTATTGGTCTTGTGCCTGAGCTTACCGCTGAAGCTGCTAAGAGAGCTGCCTTAGGAGCTGGGGCAAGGGTTGTGAAGACCTATAGCTTTGAGCTTACCGAGGATGAAATAGAAGAGATTAAAGGCTTAAAACCCGATATGCTTCTTTTAGCTGGAGGAACTGATGGTGGCAATAAGGAGTGCATTCTTTATAATGCAGAGCTGATAGCCAGAAGCAATATAGGTGTTCCCGTTGTGGTGGCTGGTAATAAATCTGCTAATACTAAGATAAGGGAATTATTTACTAGGAATAATGTTGTCCATGCTATTTGTGAAAATGTTATGCCAAAGCTCAATACAATTAATGTAGACCCTGCAAGAGCTGAAATCCGTAGAATTTTTATGGAAAGGATTATTGAAGCAAAAGGTCTTCAAGATGCAGAAAAATATACAAATGGTGTTATGATGCCTACTCCTGCCGCAGTGTTAAAGGCAGCAAGGGTTTTAAGTGAAGGCAGTGATCTAGAAGAAGGATATGGGGAACTCATTGTAGCTGATATTGGTGGTGCAACCACGGATATACATTCTATAGCTAAGGGAGAGCCCACAAAACCTGGTGTAAACCTCCGGGGACTGGAGGAGCCTTATGCAAAAAGAACTGTAGAAGGGGATTTAGGCATGAGATACTCAGCTCTTTCTTTATGGGAGGCAGTGGGAAGCAGAAAGATTAAACAGTATCTTAAGCACAAGGAAGTTAATATAGAAGAGTCAGCAAGGTTCAGACATTCTAATATCACATTTATACCAGAAACTTTGGAAGAGGTTGATTTTGATGAAGCCATGGCGAAGGTATGTCTGGATGTGTCTATGGAGAGGCACTGTGGTTATTTAGAACCTTATTATTCACCCATGGGTATGGTCTATAACCAGGTGGGCAAGGATTTGATGGAAACAAAATATATCATAGGTACTGGAGGGGTTCTTGTTCATAGTGAGCATCCAAAGGAGATTCTTGAAGCCTGTGTTTATAGCATAGATAGTATTAATTCTTTAAAACCAAGATATCCAGGCTTTATTTTGGATGAAAAATATATTTTGTCTGCTATGGGATTGCTCTGTGAGGATTTGCCGGATATGGCAGTAAGAATAATGAAGAAGTATCTTAAACAATTATAAAAGGTTAGGGGATAAAAAATTGAAACTAAAAAATAAAAAATGGAATGAAGATGAGTTTTTCAAGGTGCGTGAAGAGGTATTAAAGCAGTGGCCTACAGGAAAAGAGGTTGATCTTCAGGATGCTGTAGATTATTTAAAAAAGGTACCAGAACACAAAAGCTTTTCTAAAAAGCTTGTTAAAGCAAAGGAAGAAGGAATAACTTTAGCACAGCCTAGAGCAGGAGTGGCACTTATTGATAAGCATATTGAACTTTTAAACTATCTTCAAAACCAGGGAGAAGCAGATTTACTTCCTGCAACTATTGATAGCTATACCAGACAAAATAGATATGAAGAATGCGAAGTTGGTATTAGAGAAAGTAGGCTAACAGGAAGATCTCTTCTTAATGGCTTTCCCGTAGTTAACCATGGAATCCACGGCTGCAGGAAGGTATTTGAGTCTATTAATCTTCCCATAGAGGCAAGGCATGGTACTCCTGACGGAAGGTTACTTGCAGAAATAATTCATGCTTCAGGCTGGACTTCTAACGAGGGAGGAGGAATCTCTTATAATATCCCTTATGCTAAAAGCATACCTATTGAAAAATCCATTTTAGATTGGCAGTATTGCGATAGACTTGTAGGCTTTTTTGAGGAGCAGGGAATATCTATAAACCGTGAACCCTTTGGCCCTCTAACAGGAACCTTAGTACCTCCTAGCATATCTAATTCCGTGGCAATAATTGAGGCTCTTTTAGCAGCAGAGCAGGGCGTGAAAAATATAACAG
>JAEXSY010000305.1 GCA_023440105.1 Bacillota bacterium | reverse complement strand
CTGTAGCTCCTTAACATCTTGCCCTCCCTGGAAGGTGTAAACTACTTCTGCTGTCACACTATCTACTATTGTGAATTCTCCCTCACCAAAATTTGATCCCTGTAGGTCCATGGTGACTTTGGTAGGGGCGGTGCTTTCTGATACTATTATCAATGGCTTCAAGTCATAGCCGATTGCCTGGAAGCTTCCAATAAACTGATTTTGTGATAAGGTTGCTTTATTCACTATTACCTCAGTAGGTATTATTGATATATCATTGCCATAAATGCTTCTGCTATCCTCATTAGGAGCATCTCCATCAGAAGGTATAGCACAGCAGGAGCCTCCCGATGAACCTCCAACTGATGGGTCTGGAGCTAGCTCTTCGCTGCCTAAATCATCTACTACCTTAATCACTCCTCGGATCATACCCATCCAGCAGCTATAGTTGATGTCTTTATCACCAGGAGTAAATTCAACTATATTCTCTCCTTTACTCAGTTTAATCTGTTTGTTTAATGAATTTACTACAATAGCATTGTTACAGGAGTTAAGCTCTTTGCCTTCTATTATCCACTTAACTGGTATGTCCTTTTGTACATAAATAGTGCTTGGACTGTATCCACGGTTATCAGCTGTTATTCGAATTGTTTGAACACCATTTTCAATGGTTGCTTTAGCTACATTTTCATTACTGCTTGCATTGCCATCGATTCCACCAGGCATAAGCTCCTTTGCAATTGCTGTAATCGGATTGACATTGATACCAGCCAAAGTAAAGCCTCTGTTTCCCATTATAAGGCCTAATACTATGACTAGAATGCCGCTGACCTTAAGTATTTTTTTTGTATAGCCCTTGCTGAGAAAGCTTGATAACGCTCCAAAGATTAACATAAGTGGTACTGTACCTAAGGCGAACATAAACATTGATAGTGCTCCCTGGACAGCACTTCCTGTCCCCAAGGCAAAAAGCTGCATGGTCTGGAGTGGTCCACAGGGCATAAAGCCATTCAATAATCCTACAATAAAAGGTGATTTGCCTTTGTCTTTTTCTTTGCAGGAGCTTTTAGGTAGCTTTAGATTAATTCCTCTGAAGAGCTTAAAGCCTGCTAGATTAAAGCCCATGATAATCATAAAGAAACCAGCTAATATCTGAATCCCAGCCTGAGCCATGATAGAAAGAGAAAACACTGAACCTACAGCGCCTATAGCTCCTCCAAGTAATGTATAAGCAGCTACACGGCCTGCATTATATAATATAGAAGGCTTCAAGGCTTCCTTATTATCCTTGCTACCTATGGTCAAGCTTTGAGATAGCATTATACCTCCACACATTCCCACACAGTGGATAGAGGTGAAAAGGCCTATAACAAACAAAACTCCATAGGAGGCGTTTTGTAGCATTCCATTCATATCAATTCCTCTAGCCTGAAGACTCAGAAGAAGAACAACAGCCATTATTAATAATATACCTATGAACCTATAGTCTTTAGGAGCTTTTAGACTATATCCAGCTTTTTTTATAGCAGCTTGTATTTCTTCTAAAGTACACTGCTCTGTATCATATTCTACGTATACAAGCTCCTTTTTATAGCGTGCTTTAGCATTAATTACTCCCTTAAGCTTTTTTATAGCTCTTTCAACGGCATTTTCACAAGAACCACAGGTCATTTCATAGACCTTCACTGTCTGTTTTTTTACACTCATAATATTCCCCCACAATACAAATTAATCCTAATTACAAAAGACTTATCAATGGTGATAACTATTTCTCAATTATAAAAAAATATTATGTGGATATTATGAAGATTATCCTTTAGATAGTATGCATATAGTTTTTTTTATAATATGTATTAATACTATTTTTTATGGAAAGTAACTGAGTTTTTTTCTTTGAATACCTAAAATTTGTAACTAATATCCGTTTGTTGTATAATATTTAGATAAGAATAAATTATATGAGGAGGACAGCCCATGAAAAATATAAAAATCAAGGGTGGTTATGTCCCTGTGAAGATGGATAATATCCATGAACATTTACAGGCTATTAATCAAGGAAAAGGAGTTATAAAAGCTAAAAAGGGAAAGGGATCCTACAATAGAAAAGAGAAGCATAAAAACAGGAGGTATGATAGTAAAGATGCCTCCTGTTTTTATGCTTTTTCACATTTTATATATTATTAGTTAATTAATAGAATTGTTAAAATATTAATTATATAGATGTTAAGTAGTTGCTTACCAAGGACGATAATTAAATTACTGCATTAAGATAACAAAAAAATCAGCTTTAAAGTAATTAGAGAGTGGAGGCTTAAAATGGAAGAGACAGGTAAAGATTACTTTAATAAGGCCAATAAAGTAAATTTAATATTAACTATACTATTAGTAATACTGATAGGTGGACAAATATTATTATTAAAAGGAATATGGGAGGATATAGAATCTCTTATAGCTATGATAGTAATTATAGCTTTAGTTGTGGCTAATTATTTCCTGCCAATAAACAAAAAGATTAAGGCTTTTTTGTTTGCTTTTATACCAGCTTTTGCTATGATACTGCTATTATATATATATGCTTATTCCTTAACAAGGCATTATGTGCTTCTTGCTACAGTGTTTATGATAGCATTATACTCAGATAAAAAGCTTATTGTGGCTCATGGAATTACCTTAAACTTTATGTACATACTACTTTATTTAATTAATCCGATAAAACTATTGAACCTTACTAATCCTTTTACCTTTGTATCTATCTTAGCAGTATTAGATGGAATTTTAGTACTCATTTATCTTTTATCAGTATGGAATAGTGAGCTATTTGGGGAAGTTAAGAGCAAGGAAGAAGAAGGAAGAGGTCTTCTAAATAAAATGAAGAATATTTTTCAGGAAGTTGAAAAAGAAGCCTTAGGTTTAAATAGTACTATTTCATCAACCTATAATAATATGCAAGTATTAGCTCAGGGAAGTGATAGTATCAATGAAGCTATGAATGAAATGGCTTCTGCAGTACAGACAGAGTCTTCTAGTATTAATGATATAAATGAGGGGATGATTATTTCTCTTCAAAGGGTCAGGGAATCGGAGAAAATATCTCAAGGGATAGCAGAGATGTCAGCGACTATGACTAAGAAAGCTGAAGAAGGCTCTGAGAAGATATATGATGTTAAGGCTCAGATGGGAATAATTAATGAAGCGGTAAATGCGGCCTCTGCCACAGTTAATGAGCTTCAGGATGCCATGGAGCAGGTCAACGAACTACTTCAGGGAATAAAGAATATTGCCTCTCAGACAAATTTATTAGCCCTCAATGCTTCTATAGAGTCCGCAAGAGCTGGAGAGCACGGAAAGGGATTTGCTGTGGTAGCAGAGGAGGTAAGAAAGCTTGCAGAGCAGAGTGAGGGAATTGTCAACAATATTAATTTAGTTACCAATAATATTTTTGAAAAGTCCAGGGAAGTTTCTTATAAGGTAAATAACGGTGAGAAGGCTGCTAAGGAAGGACAAAAATATATAGAAGATATAGTGGAAACCTTTAAGAATATCAAAGAAGGAATTATTACCACAGACATGGAGATAAATAAAGGAATGAAAGAGATAAGTGCCGTTGCAGAGCATTTTATAGAATCACAGCAGCAAATAGAAAGTATGGTAAGTATTTCAGAAGAAAATTCTGCTTCGATTGAAGAGGTAATGGCCACTATTGAAAATCAAAACAATCAACTTTTGGATATTAATGATAATGTAAAGGAAATAAATTCCTTGAGTCAAAAGCTTAAGGCTTTAACAGAAATAGACTAAAGAATAATGAGCAGTCATACAAATAATTGTATGACTGCTTTACTTTTTTATATATGCTACACTAAAGGCGAACACTTTCTCACTTCTATGGTGCCATCCACCTGACGGTGTATGGCATTATTCGACAGCTATCTTTCTAGGCGGGAGAGGAAGACTTGGGTTCGGGGGTTTTGTGGGTTGTCTATTATTTCGGAAGGTGGGCCTTCTTCTACGATGAGGCCGTCGGCCATGAAGATGACGCGGTCAGAGACCTTTCTTGCAAATTCTATTTCGTGGGTTACTATGACCATGGTCATGTCTTCCTCTGCAAGGCTTCGTATTACCTTTAGTATCTCCCCTGTAAGCTCTGGATCAAGAGCTGAGGTAGGTTCGTCAAAGAAAAGTATTTCAGGATTTAGGGCGAGAGCTCTAGCAATGGATACTCTCTGCTGCTGGCCGCCGGAGAGCTGATAGGGAAAAGCATCCTTTTTATCCTGAAGCCCCATTTTTTCTAGAAGCTTTTTTGCTTCTTTTATAACTTCATCCTTATTTCTTTTCTGTACTGAAATGGGAGCATCAATAATATTTTTTAATACAGAATAGTGAGGGAAGAGATTGAAATTTTGAAATACAAGTCCAAAGATGCTTTTTACCTCTCTTAGTTTACTGTCAGAAGCATAGGTAACTGTTCCATTATTATCCTCTACTATCTTTTCGTTAAGGTAGATTAGCTCACCGCCATCCATTTCCTCCAGTAAGGTAGCACACCTCAGCAAGGTAGATTTTCCAGAGCCTGAAGGACCTATTATTGACACAACCTCTCCTTTATTTATGGAAAGAGATATATCTTTTAAAACCTCTTGGTTATCGAAGGATTTTTTTATATTATTTATTCTTAAAACTTCCATAGGTTGTCTCCTTATTCTATTTGTAGTAGTTTAACTTCTTTTCTATTGCTTCCATTATCACAGCTACGATAAAGTTGAAGACATAATAAAATAATCCTGCTGCTGCGAAGGATACCATTGTTTTTTCAGAGGCTGCGATGGCCTTAGCTACAGTGAACATTTCAGATACTGCTATGGAAAAGGCAAGGGAGGTATCCTTGATTAGTGTTATTACCTCGTTAGTAACGGCAGGTATAACTCTTTTTATAACCTGAGGCAGTATTATTTTTACAAAGGTCTGAACCCTTGAATACCCCAGTACCTTAGCCGCTTCATGCTGTCCTTTAGGTATTGATTCAATACCTCCTCTATATATTTCACCAAAATAGGCTGCATAATTGAGAACGAAGGCAATTATTACTGCATACATTCTATAGTTATTGCCAATAGATATTTTAAAAAGATAGTAGGGACCAAAATATACTACCAGCAGCTGAAGCATTAGAGGAGTACCTCTCATTATAGAAATATATATCCTGACAAATATATTTAAAAGCTTAACCTTTGAAAGCCTTCCCAGGGCAACAATCATTCCTAAAGGAATGGAAAAGATAAGAGTTAATATAAATATTTCTATTGAGGTAACCATTCCTTGACTGAGCTGTTTTAGGATTATTTCTAGTGACATTGTGTTACTCCTTTCATAAGAACTAAAAATTCCTTCCGCTTTTTAGCAGCATTAAGACGTAATAAAGCTTCCGCTTCCTGAGGAAGCGGAAGGCCAAAGTTTCATTCTGCTAGCTAAGTTATTTATTTTCCTATAATACCCACATCGTAGCCGAACCAGTCATTGGAAATTTTGCTGAAGGTACCATCCTCAACCATTTCTTCTAAGGTAGCTTGTACCTTATCTCTCAGATCAGTATTACCAAGCAAAAAGCCAACACCATATTGTTCTTCTACTATAGGATCTTCTAAAATTATATATTCATCTTCTTTTCCTTCAATTTGATATTTAGCAACGCCGATATCCATTGCAATTGCATCTATTGAGCCAGCTTCCAGTTCCATAAAGGCAGTGTTATATTCAGCTCTGGTTAAAAGCTCTTTAAAGGATGCAGTTAAGCCCTTATAGTCATCGGACTCGAGAGCGTGTAGTGCTGCAGAATCTGCTTGAGCAGTAACTATCTTGCCGGCTAAATCTTCAAAGGTTTCTATTTTAGAGGAGGCTTTAACTACAAATACTTGACTATTATCCATGTAGGGTACAGTCCAAG
>JAEXSY010000249.1 GCA_023440105.1 Bacillota bacterium | reverse complement strand
GAATAAAGAAGGCATCAGCAAGAATTCAAAAGGAGTCTGATGTTCTTATAGTTATAGGGATAGGTGGTTCTTACTTAGGGGCCAGAGCTGCTATAGAAATGCTCAGTCATAGTTTTAAGAGCTTGCTTCCTAAGGATAAGAGAAAGACACCACTGATTCTCTTTGCAGGAAACAGCATAAGCCCAACATACTTATCTGAGCTTATAGAAGCTGTTGATGGATTAGATGTTAGCTTAAATGTAATTTCTAAATCTGGAACTACTACAGAGCCTGCTATAGCCTTTAGGGTTCTTAAGGATTACATGGAGAAAAGATACGGCAAGGAAGAAGCAAAAAATAGAATATATGCTACCACTGATAAGGCAAGGGGAGCACTTAAGAGTCTAGCAGACTCCGAAGGCTATGAGTCCTTTGTTATTCCTGATGATGTAGGAGGACGATTCTCAGTGCTTACTGCCGTAG
Source organism: Bacillota bacterium (assembly GCA_023440105.1). Taxonomy (GTDB): domain Bacteria; phylum Bacillota; class Clostridia; order Clostridiales; family Clostridiaceae; genus JAEXZL01. The sequence continues at coordinate 5,951 of JAEXSY010000249.1, read as the reverse complement.
GACTTTTACCTATAGCTGTTGCTGGAATAGATATAGATGAGATGATGAAGGGTGCTAATAAGGCAATGAAGGACTTCTCTAGCAGTAGTCTCGAGGAAAATATCTGTTATCAGTACGCCGCAGCAAGAAATTCCTTATACAGAAAAGGAAAAACCACAGAGATAATAGTTAATTATGAACCTTCCCTTCATTATTTTGGAGAATGGTGGAAGCAGCTATATGGTGAGAGTGAGGGTAAAGATCATAAAGGAATTTTCCCAGCAGCAGTGGATTTTTCAACAGATCTACACTCTATGGGTCAATATATACAGGACGGTCTAAGAAACATCTTTGAAACTGTAATAAATGTTAATAAATCTAGAAAAGATATCACTATAGAGGCAAATGAGGAAAATATAGATGGTCTTAATTTCTTGGCAGGTAAGACCATGCATTATGTAAATGAAAGAGCATTCCAGGGTACTGCCTTGGCTCATAATGATGGTGGAGTTCCTAATATTATCGTAAATGTTCCGGAGCTTTCCCCTTATTACTTTGGATATATGGTTTACTTCTTTGAAAAAGCCTGTGCTATCAGCGGCTATCTTTTAGGTATAAATCCCTTCGACCAAGAGGGAGTTGAAGCCTACAAGAAAAATATGTTTGCTCTACTTGGAAAACCAGGCTTTGAAGCTATGAAGGAAGAATTAGAAAAGAGATTAAAGTAATGAGAATACTGGTGGATGGTGATTCCTGTCCTGGAAGAAATGTTATTGAAAAGGCAGCAAAGGAAAATTTTATAGAGGTAGTTCTTCTCTGTGATATAAATCATGCAATTACCAGTGAATACAGCAGGGTTCTATATGTGGATAGTGGTTTTCAAAGTGTTGATATGCATCTTATAAATATCTGTCAGAAGGAAGATATTGTGGTGACTCAGGACTTTGGAGTTGCAGCTATGGCTCTGGGCAAGGGTGCTTCTGCTATTGGACCAAAGGGACATATATACAGTGAGGATAATATCGACAAATTATTATTTGAAAGGCATTTAAATCAAAAGGCAAGAAAAGGTGGAGTCAGACACCCTTCTATAAAAAAAAGAACTGTGGAAGATGATGAGAGGCTCTATAGAAATTTATGTCTACTAATCAAGAAAATAATAGAATAAGTGAAAAAGCTTAAGGGAAATCCTTGAGCTTTTTCTTTTTATAGGGAAAGTTTGGGGATAAAAAGAGTGTTTACATATATTGGAAATATAGTATAATTATTTTGCTACCATGGTAAAAGGAGAGATTAAATGAAAGACTTAGAGGTTAGCTTCAGCGTTGATAGTCCCCAGGCTATGGGACAGGATATAAAAATTGAAGTACTGAATAAGAAAAAGGATTGCTTATATAAGTTTAGTGCGGGACTTGAAGGAGTGTGGACTAGCCTCAAGGATTATTCCAATGAGACCTCCTGCCTATGGAGACCGGAGAGAGATGGGAAGTATACTATTATAATACAGGAAAAACATAAGGATAGTAAAAGAACCTTTGACAATAATACTAGGGTTGACTATGTTATTGGCTCCGTAGAGGAGCAGCTTATAAAAGGAGTTTCCATAAATAAGGAAGAGCTCCTGGTTGGAGAAAAGCTAAGCCTATTAGTGGATACTTCTATAAAGCCTGTGATGCTGAAATACTGGATCAGCGGTAGAGAGGGCTGGGAGCTTATTAAGGATTATACCAGTGAAAATGAGCTTTTCTACAGGGTAAACGAATCAGGAAAGCATGATATATTAATTGAATGTAAAACCATAGAATCAAGGAATAATTTTGATGATTTCAAAACTATAAGCTTTTTTGTATCAGAGATGGCAAAGGTACAGATCATAGACTTTAAGTGTCTATCAGAAAATCTTTTAGCTGGTGAAGAGCTGGTTTTTCAGGTGGAAGCAAATCAGGAAGATAACCGCATGATACTGTATAAATTTATAAAAATTGACTCTTCAGGAAAAGCTATATGTATTCAGGATTATTCCAGCAAAAGGATGGTAGCTTATAAAGAAGAAGAAGCTGGCGAATACAAGCTTTTATGCCTTGCTAAGGATATGTACTCTCCGGAAGAGTATGATGATCGCGGAATACTGATGTATAATATTAAGCCATATAACCCAATAAGGATAAAAAGCTTCACCACAGACTTTATATCACCTCAGGGATTAGGAACAAAAATTCTTTTAAAGGCAGTTATCGAAGGTGGAAGGGAGCTTCTATATCGTTATAAAATAGAAGGTCCTTATGGAGAGGACTCTGGATTCATAAGAAATAACAGCTTTCTCTGGATGCCACAGAGACCGGGGGACTATAGGGTGAACCTATATGTAAAGGATAGAAGCTCTTTAGAGGAGTATGAAGCTTTTTCCTATTTTGATTATATTATAGAGGAAAAACCTTTAAAAACAGTGATTATCAGGGATGTGGTCTTAAGTCGTGATAAGAGCTATGTTAAAGATGTACCTATAAATGTTACAGTATCTGCAGAGGGAGGTACAGCCCTTCGTTATTCCTTCATAATATACCAAGATAACATTGAAGTGGATAGGATTAATTATGGTAGTGGTAATTGGATGAGCTTCATTCCTAAGGAGGCAGGGGAATATGAGCTGGAAATAAGAGTTAAGGATAAGTATTCCCTTAAGGAATATGATAGTCATACCTATTGTTATTTTAAGGTTAGTGAATATACTAAGGGGATTATTGACTACGTACTTCTTCCTGCAAAGGAATATTATATAGTAGAGGATAAAATAGAGCTGGAGGTCATTACTCAAAATACCAGAGAAGTTCTTATAAAATATTCTCTTTTTATTGATGGACAAAAGGTAGAAGAGGGGGATTACGATCATGATAGAAAGTATACCTTTACTCCTAAGGTTGCTGGTAAATATACCTTTGTCCTTTACTCGAAAAATATTCATTGTACTGAGGAGTATGATGATAAAAAAGAGGTTAAGCTCTATATTCATGATGCCTACCCAATCACTGGCACTAAAATAAAAGCAGGAAGCATAGCCTTCGAAAAAAATAAAGAAGCAAGCTTTGTGGCAAGCAGTGAAGGAGGCAGAGAGGTAATATATGAGTTTTATCTTATGAAGGATGATGAATGGTCTATAGTTCAAAGATACAGCAGGAAGCGCTACTATACCTTCATACCTTTTACCTCAGGGGAGTATAGGCTCCTGGTGCTTTCAAAAAGCTTCTACAAAAAGGTGGCTTATGAGGATTATGATATTTTAGATTTTACTGTAATTTGATGCTTCTATCATCATAGGTTCTAAGTATCCTTGGCGATGATATTGTAAATTTACTATAAATTAATCCCTAAAAACTTCGATAATTAAATATAATGAATAAGCTCCTTTATAGTAAAAGGAGCTTGGTTTTTTTGGAGGGTATAGGATGGAAGTAAAGAGTGTTGAAGGATATCTAGGTTATCAGCTGCTGAATAAAATACTGGAAAATGTCTTAGGTGATGGAGAAGCCTTCGATATAATCATGGAGAGCCTTTTAGCATCAGGGGCAGCGGATAAGCTGGTAGAAGAAATGATATCTAATACTGGTGGATCTAGCAGCCTGAAAAAAGAGGTAGATTCTTCAGAGATGGTTAGTTATATTTCTTTAGAGGACCTTGCCAGGGCTAAGGGAGCAAATTACATCAGCTCAAATACTTCAGGAGTCTCTTCAGGCATAAAAGAAAGAGACAGGATTAATAATGCTGTAGCTAAGTATTCAAAGGAATATGGAGTTGATGAAAAGCTTATTCATTCAGTAATAAAACACGAATCCAATTATAATCCCAGTGTGGTTTCTTCTGCAGGAGCTATGGGGCTTATGCAGCTTATGCCTGCTACAGCAAAGGACAGAGGGGTACAGAATCCTTATGATATTGAAGAAAACATTGCCGGTGGAGTTAAGCACCTAAGAGAGTATCTTTCTAGATACAATAATAATATTGAATTAGCCCTTATGGCTTATAATGCAGGACCAGGCACAGTTTCTAGAAGAGGTGTAGAGTCTATGGATGATCTGTATAAAATGCCAAAGGAAACTCAAAACTATGTGAAAAAGGTTATGAATAGCTATAGAAGCTAGTTTAAATAAAAGCTCTTTCTAGGATTTTACTGAAAGGGCTATTTTTATTTGAAAATTTATGATAATATTTAGTTTCAAATGATATAATACATATATTCAATACAAATAGTTTTTAGGAGGAGATTTTTAGATGAGTACACATATTGGTGCCAGGGACGGAGAAATAGCAGAAAGCATATTGCTGCCAGGAGATCCTTTAAGAGCTAAATTTATAGCAGAAAACTATTTAGAGGATGTTCAGTGCTACAACGAAGTTAGAGGAATGCTGGGCTTCACTGGCTATTACAAGGGCAAGAGAGTATCGGTACAGGGAACTGGTATGGGGATTCCTTCCATATCAATATATGCTAATGAGCTTGTAAAATTCTATGGTGTTAAAAATCTCATAAGAGTTGGTACCTGTGGTGCTATTAAAGAGGATTTAAAGGTGAGAGATATAATACTAGCCATGAGTGCTTCCACAAATTCTAGCGTAAATAAGATGAGATTTAACGGTATGGATTATGCCCCTACTGCAAGCTTTGACCTTCTTCAAAAGGCTTACAGTACCGCAATGGAAATGGGTCTAGATGTAAAGGCAGGAAATATACTTAGCAGCGATGTATTTTATAATGATAATCCTGATTCTTGGAAGCTTTGGGCAAAGTATGGAGTTATGGCTATAGAAATGGAATCCGCTGAGCTTTATACCATAGCTGCTAGAGAAGGGGTTAATGCTCTATCTATTCTTACCGTTAGTGACTCTATAGTTACTAATGAGGAAACCTCTGCAGAAGAGAGGCAGAAGACCTTCAATAAGATGATGGAGCTTGCACTAGAAACCGTATAATTAACTATCCTTAGATGAGGAGAGATATAAAGTGGAAAGATTAGATAAGGTTCTTGCAAATCTCGGCTATGGTTCTAGAAAAGAGATAAAAGCACTGGTTAAAAAGGGCTTTGTCACAGTAGATGGAGTGGTGGTAAAGGATTCAGCTCTGCAGCTGGAGCCAGAGAGCTCAGTAATTACAGTAAATGGAGAAGAGGTCTTTTATAGAAAATTCATTTATCTTATGATGAATAAGCCGGATGGAGTGGTATCAGCTACCTTCGATAAATATGATGAAACAGTGGTGGATCTTCTCCATCCAGACCATGGGGTATTTCAGCCCTTTCCTGTGGGGAGACTGGATAAGGACACCGTAGGTCTTCTTCTGTTGACTAATGATGGTGAGCTAAATCACAGGCTTATATCTCCCAAATGGCATGTGGATAAGGTTTATTATGCTCATATTGATAAGCTTGTGGATGATAAGGATGTCCAGGCATGCCTTCATGGGGTAGTATTAGATGATGGCTATAAATGCATGCCAGGAAGGTTAGAGATTTTAGAGGCATCGGCAGAAGGCTCGAAGATAAAGCTTACCATACAGGAAGGAAAATATCATCAGGTTAAGAGGATGTTTGAAAGCCTGGGTAAAAAGGTTACATATTTAAAAAGGATCGCCTTCGGTGGACTTGAGCTAGATGAGGATTTAGAAGAAGGAGAGTATCGAGAACTTACGGAGGAAGAGCTTAATATTCTGAAGGGAATATAGCCTTCCTTCAGTTTTATTATTTTTACGCTTTAGCTTGTGAAAATTATTATAGAAAGTTATACTATTAAGTGATAAAATGGTAATATAAATAAGCCGAGGAGTGAGAAAATGGGGGAATACAAGTCAAAGCTGGCCAGTGAGGAAATGGACTTTCTTTTTGATGCTATACTTAGTCTTGAATCAAAAGAGGAGTGTTATAGATTCTTTGATGATATATGCACTATTAATGAGATAAAGGCTTTGGAGCAGAGACTGCAGG
>JAEXSY010000180.1 GCA_023440105.1 Bacillota bacterium | reverse complement strand
GTGTGCAGGCTTCCTCAGAGTTCCAGAAAGCCAGGAGCCACTAGATAATACCTCGGTCCATCCTGAATCCTATGATAAGGCTAGAGAGCTCATTGAGCTTTTAGGCTATGAGGAGAATGATTTAAAGAAGAATAATCTCTCAGATATAGAGGTGAGGGTTAAAGATAAATCCATCAAAGCCCTAGCGGAGAAGCTGGAGATTGGCGTACCTACTTTAACAGATATAATTAAAGAAATTAAGAAGCCTGGAAGAGATCCTAGAGAGGAGCTGCCAAAGCCGATCTTCAAGAGTGGTGTTATGGATATAACCCAGCTAAAGCCAGGGATGGAGCTCACAGGAACTGTTAGAAATGTTTCTGACTTTGGAGCCTTTGTTGATATTGGAGTTCATCAGGATGGTCTTGTACACAAAAGTCAGCTTTCTGACAGATATGTTAAGCATCCTTTAGATGTGGTTAAGGTAGGAGACATAGTTGAGGTTACAGTTTTGGAGATTGATGAAAAAAGAAAAAGAATTGCTCTTACTATGAAAAAAAGCCAAAAATAACCTTGATAAATAATAGTAATTGCTGTATAATAAATATTAATTAAATAACAATTATCTTCAGGGCAGGGTTAGATTCCCTACCGGCGGTATAGCCCGCGAGCCATTATGGCATGATTCGGTGTAACTCCGAAGCCGACAGTATAGTCTGGATGAAAGAAGGTAGAATGAATTTGAATTTTCTATGCCCTGATATATTTTTTATATCAGGGCTTTATTATGTAAATTCAAAGCTATTCTCCATGAAGGTATGAGTTACAACTATCTTTTAGGAGGTTATTTTTATGAACAGATCAAAAGCAATTAATTTTATGGTGAAGTGTGCAATGCTTGCTGCCATTGCTGTGGTGCTCATGCAGTTTGAAATTCCTGTAATACCTGCATTTCCTTTTTTGAAGCTTGATTTTAGTGATGTGCCTGCTCTTTTAGGAGGCTTTGCCTTAGGGCCTATAGCAGGAGTATGTATAGAAGCCTTTAAGGTGTTTTTAGACATGATTGTAAGTGGAACAGTAACAGGTGGAGTAGGAGAGGTGGCAAATTTTATAGTTGGAGCTTCCTTTGTTTATCCCGCTGCCTTTATATATCATAGGAGAAAGAATTTCTCCTTTGCCTTGATATCCATGCTAGTGGGTACAGCTACTATGGTTCTTACTGGAGTTCTTGCTAATTATTTTATTCTTGCACCACTGTATGGAATGGCACCAGAAGCAATTCCAGCTTATATTGTTGGAGGTGCTCTCCCAATTAATCTTATTAAGGGAGCAGCTATATCTGTAGTTACATTAGTAAGCTATAAAAAGCTTTCACCTATTATCAAAAAAGAGAATCTTATGATTAGAAAAAAAACAGCATAATAAAACAGCATAAAAAATACAGGGCTGTTCTCCATTGGGGAACAGCCCTTAATAATATTCTGTCTTAAGTGAAGTATTTCCACATTATAACTGCATCTTCATGATTATCCTCATAATATGCCTTTCTTATGCCTTCCTCTTTAAAGCCATATTTTTTATAAAGGCACTGGGCAGGATGGTTAGAAGCCCTTACTTCAAGGGTCATGGCAGTAACTCTCTGGCTTAAGCACTGACTTATCATAGAGTTTAGTATCCTATCTCCAAGGCCTCTTCCTCTATAGTCTGGGTGGACTGCTATATTTGTAATGTGAGCTTCATCTATTATTATCCACATACCGCCATAACCAATGACCTTATTATCCATAATAGCCACGAGATATTTGGCAAAGATATTCTTTAACTCCTTTTGAAAGGAGGCTTGACTCCAGGGTATGGGAAAGCTAAGCTTGCTGATATGGAGCACCTCTGGAAGATGCTCCTCAGTCATTTCAATAATTTCAATATTATTCATTTTTCTCACTCATCTTTTTATCATATTCTCTTTCTGCTTGAGGTCTTCTGAGATAAATAGGGGCAAGAGTGTTAAGATCATCCTCTTTGCCTTCCATAAGGAGCTTTAAACCTAATTCTCCTAAGGAAGAGGCTCTTGGATAATTAAGGTGTAGGGGAGCGAAAGCAGAGTCTTTTAATGAGGCTCTTAGAGCGGCTTTGTGAATAATAGCTCCATCCCCTACAAAATAAATCTTTTCCTTAAAACTCTTTAATTCTTCTATCAGCTCTTCTAAGGAGCAGGTGTGTATATCTTTTATGGCTATTATACTTCCTGACTCTATCTTGTATAGGCAGTAGTATACATTACCCCTTAGAGCATCCATTAATGCGCATATAATGCCTTCCTCTGTATAGATATTATATGCAAGGGCATCTAAGGATGAAACGGCTACCACAGGCTTTTGGCTCCCTAGGGCTAAGCCTTTTACTGTAGCCATGCCGATTCTGAGTCCTGTAAAGGAACCGGGACCCTTTGACACAACAAAGCCATCAATATCGCTTATAGTAAGGGCTGTTTCTTTTAATAGCTGCTCGACCATAGGCATTAATAATACTGAATGCTGCATCTTGAAATTTAGGTTAATTTCTCCTAAGGTTCCCTTTTCTGAAACTATAGAAACAGAAGCCGTACTTCCCGAGGCTTCTAAAGATAATACCTTCATATATCCAACTCCTTTAAATAATTATATCTATCATCCTTGTAGCTTATATTTATTTCCCTATAAGCTTCTCCCATATCCTGTGACTTCTTTATATGTATATAACAGGCTCCCTCAGGTATCAGCTCTTCTATGTAATCGGCCCACTCAATAATAGAGACTCCTTCAGAAAATATGTATTCATCAAAGCCTATAGCATATATTTCGTCTGGATCATTAACTCTATAAACATCAAAATGATTTAATTTTAACCTGCCGGAGTCATATTCGTTTACTATAGTGAAGGTGGGGCTTGTGATGTTATCATCGATTCCCAGACCCTTAGCGATACCCTTGGTTAGGTGAGTCTTGCCAGCACCTACTTCACCAATTAAGCAGAATATATCTCCACCCCTGCACAGTCTTCCGATTTCTTTACCTATATTAATGGTCTCTTGTAAATCATTAACCTTAAGCTTCATAGTTAATCTCCTTTCAAGGTAGAAAGTACCTATACTATTTTACCTAATATGGTGAAAAAATAAAAGAATTTACTATTATTTATTATAGACCATATACCAAAATTGTGACCATAGATAAGTTTAAATATTAGTTTTTTAATTTACTCTTGAAATTTTATCCCATATGATATAAAATAATCATTGTTCACGAAAAACAGTCCATTGGACAATTTTATATATAGGGGATTAGTTAAACGGTATAACAGTGGTCTCCAAAACCATCATTGTGGGTTCGATTCCTACATCCCCTGCCACAAAAAGTCACATTCTTAGGAATGTGATTTTTTTTGTAGTGGGCATTTATATTGTTATTCTAGGAGCCCGGGAGTATAATTTTATCATAGGCTATATTTCTTCGGAGGTAATATTATGAGTTTAAAGAAAACTGGAATAATTGTCTTATCTATAGCTTCTACAGTACTTCTCGTTATAATTGTAGCTGTAAATTGTCTTGCAAAGGACAAATCCTATGAATTGAAATTTTTGACTGATGCCTCATGGGTACATTATGATGATAAATTAGGGGAAAACTTAAATATATCCTTTCATGAAAATGGTGAATATGCATATTACTGCGATTGTGGTGAACCAGTGGGGGATTCGGATATATACGACAGGTATTCCTATAATCCAGAAAATCACATTATTACCCTTTCAGGATTAGATGGCGAAGCATCAACAATCGAAGTGCTTTACTATGATGACAATTACCTATGTCTCTTATTTGAGGAGGGGACAGTTACATTTAAAAATGAAGAAGCTCCAATTGATGATGAGATATTAAGCTCTGCTAGGCCGTATGTAGGAGAAG
>JAEXSY010000143.1 GCA_023440105.1 Bacillota bacterium | reverse complement strand
AAGAGTATGGAAACCTACCGTGGTTTATTGCAGAATATGGAATGGGTGTTGAGAAAGAGGACCTTAATAAGAATTCTGAAGGTATAATACAGGATGATTATAGAATAGAATTTATCAGTGAGCACCTAAAGTGGCTTTTAAAGGCTGTAGAGGAAGGAGCAAATTGCAGAGGCTATATGCTCTGGGCCTTCACGGATAATGTTTCACCACAAAATGCTTTTAAAAATAGATATGGCTTAGTAGAAATTGATTTAAATGATAATAGAAATAGAAGAATAAAGAAATCAGGATACTGGTATAAGAAGCTTTCTGAAAGTAGAGAGCTAGAAGCTACTGATTTCACCTTTGAATATAAATAAGCTATAAGGAGGGAGTGATTGTGAATATATTACTTATTTGCTCAGCAGGTATGTCCACGAGTCTTCTGGTAACTAAAATGAATAAGGTGGCAGAAGAAAAGGGAGTTAAAGCAAATATATGGGCTGTATCTACCGATGCTGTGGATAGGAATCTTGAAAAGGCAGATGTGGTGCTTATTGGGCCACAGATCAGATTTCAGTTAGATGATATAAAAGCTAAGGCGGCTAAATATAAGATTCCTGTAGATGTTATTGATTCTGTAGACTATGGTATGTGCAATGGAGCAAAGGTGCTTTTAAAGGCTCTGAAGCTAAGGAAAGCAGCTAACAGTTAGTTTTCCGCCTTAAGGAAAGTGTTTGGAATATATCCCTTTCCTTAAGGCTTTTTGCTATTCATCTCAGAGGAACTGGTCAAGCTTAACTAGCAGATGTAAGTTATAATCAAGAATAATTATGAGCAGGGTGGTGAGAGGGTGAAATACTATCTAGGAGTAGATATAGGTACAACCAGTACTAAGGCTATTGTCTTTGATGAAAAGGGTCGAGAGGTTAAGAAAGCTTCCAGGGAATATCCTACCCTAAGTCCTCAGGCAGGCTATAAAGAGCAGGATCCAGAAGTTATATTTCAGGCTGTAATTGATTCTATTAAAAATGCAGCTTCAAAATTACAAGGGGAAATAGCCTTCATTTCCTTTAGTGCTGCCATGCACAGCATAATAGCTGTGGACAAGGAAGGAAATCCTTTAACCAATAGCATAATCTGGTCTGATTCTAGAAGTGAGAGCTATGCTCGGGAATATAAAATAAGTGGTAAAGGAAGAGAATATTATAAAAGGACTGGAACTCCAACTCATTCCATGTCCCCTTTATATAAGCTCCTTTGGCTGAGGGATAATGAAAGGGAAGCGTTTCAAAAGACCTATAAGTTCATTTCTATAAAGGAGTATGTTATATATAAATTATTTAATGTCTTCATTGTGGACTATTCTATAGCTTCGGCCTCTGGATTATTTAATATATATACAAGGAAATTTGACGAAGAAATATTAAGGGATATAGGAATTTCAGAGGATAAGCTTTCAGTGGCTGTCCCTACCACATATATTCTCAGAGGTATGGACAAATATCTTTCTGAGACCATGGGAATCAGCTCATCAACGCCAGTGGTAATTGGAGCCTCCGATGGCTGCCTTGCCAATCTTGGAAGCAATTCCGTTAAGGAGGGAGCGGCTTCTATTACAATAGGTACCAGTGGTGCTGTAAGAGTTGCCTTTAATAAGCCTGTAACAGGAGAGGAAGAGACGGTGTTCTGCTATGTACTTACAGAGGATAAGTATATAGTTGGAGGAGCTATAAACAATGGAGGAGATGCCTATAGGTGGTTTAGAGATAATTTTGGAGAGCTGGAGGTTATGGAAGGTAAGGAAAGAGGGATAAGCTCCTATGAGATATTTAATAGATATTTAGAAGCATCACCCACCGGGAGCAGAGGGATGATTTTTCTTCCTTTCCTCACAGGAGAAAGGGCTCCTTATTGGAATTCTAACCTTAGAGGCAGCTTTATAGGAATCTCTGACCTTCATACAAAGGCTGACTTTACAAGGGCTGTCATTGAAGGTATATGCTATTCCTTAAAGGATGTTTACACCTCTATTGAAGCTTTAGTAAAGGAATTAAAAACAGTCCACATAAACGGTGGCTTTATGAGATGCGAGGAGTGGATTAGAACTCTTTCAGATATCATAGCTAGGCCATTAATAGTGTCTCAAAGCTTTGAGGCTCCCTGCCTTGGGGCTGTCATTCTAGGACTTTATGCCTTAAAGGAATATGATAGCCTGGAAGAGGCCGCAGAGCTATGTACAACAGCTGATGTATATGTTCCAAGAAAAGAAAATATAGAGATGTATAATGAGTTTTTTCAGGTATATAAAGAATCAGTGGAGAGGCTTATACCTCTATGGGAAAGACTCTTAAAATATCAGACAAAATAAATGTTGGAGGTATGTTATGGAAATTTTACTTGTTGGACTAGGTAAGATGGGATTTAACTTAGCCCTTAATATGAAGGGGAAAGGCCATGAGGTAGTGGCTTTTGATATATCAGAAATTAGAAGGCAGGAAGCAGAGAAGCAAGGTATAGGGACAGCCTCTAGCATAGAGGAGCTCATAAAAAAAGGAAGTAAGCCAAGAGTGCTATGGCTTATGATACCTGCTGGAGAAATAGTGGATATCGCCCTTCAGGAAATTAGAGGCTTTATTGAGCTTGGAGATATAGTGATTGACGGAGGAAATTCCTTTTATAAGGATTCCATGAAAAGGGCAGAGGAGCTTAAGGAGCTAGGCATAGATTATCTCGACGCAGGAATCAGTGGAGGGATGGAAGGTGCCAGGAATGGAATCTGTGCCATGATAGGGGGAGAGGAGTCAGCTTTTAGAAAGGTTGAAGAGCTGTTTAAGGATATAGCTATAGAAAATGGCTATATGTATACAGGGAGCTCAGGCTCTGGTCATTTTACTAAGATGGTTCACAATGGTATAGAGTATGGAATGATGCAGGCCATAGGTGAAGGTTTTGAAATCCTGGAGGCCAGCGACTTTTCACTAGATCTCCAGGGAGTAGCTGAGCTGTGGAATCATGGCTCCGTTATAAGAGGCTGGCTCATGGAACTAACAGCCAGAGCCTTCAGCAAGGATCCGCATCTTGAAAAAATAACCGGTGCCGTGGGCTCCAACGGAGAAGGCCTTTGGACTGCACAAACCGCACTAGAGCTCCAGATTCCAGCACCAGTAATAACCACATCAGTCATAACTAGATATAGATCTCTTCAAAAGGATACTTTTACAGGAAAGGTTGTAGCCTCACTAAGAAATGAATTTGGGGGGCATGAGGTTAAAAATTTATAATATGAGGAAGTTAACATCGAAAAAGAAATATCCTTTGGAATAAATAAGATTAAGAATTTCAAGATAAAAGATAGTAACTAATAATGGTTAAAATGTTTATAAAATATTTATAAAATATATAAAATCTATTGAAAAATATACGAATATAAATACACGTGTATAAATTAATGTACATAAGTTAATGTGCATAAATTTATGTGCATAAATATTTGTATAAAGGATGTAGATTATGATTAAGCTTAAGATAAATAGTATCAGGACAAAGTTAATTGGTTATTTTGTTTTAATAATTTTCCTTGGAGCCATATTATTAGGAGTAATTGCTGTAAATATATCAAGTGATATAGTGGTAGAGGAAGCAAGTAACTCTTTATACTCTCTGGCAAAAGAAACTTCTAATAGAGAAGCTTTATTATTAAAAACAAAAGCTCAAGTATTAAGGACTATAGCTTCAATGAAAGAAGTTCAGAGCATGGATTGGACAGTTCAACAGGAAGTGCTAAAAGATTTGGTAGGAGAAACAGAGTTCTTACAGCTTGGAATTATGTTCCCAGATGGTACAGCAATATTTGATGACAATACAAATATGGTTATGGCTAAGGAGACTTCTGGATGGAAGGCTATGGAGAATAAGAAGGAGGCTGTGACCTTTCATAAAGATACTGAGGATAATAGTCTTCTTCTTATAGAGGCTGTGCCTATTACTAATGAAAATGAGGTTTTAGGGGTTTTGCTAGGTATAAATGATGGTATTATTTTAAGCGAAATGGTATCTGAAACAGGATATGGTGAAAAGGGATATGGATATATTGTTGATGGCAATGGCACAATTATTGGCCATGAAAATAATGACCTAGTTTATAGAGGGATTACTCCAATGGAGGAGTCGAAGAGTGACGGTAGTCTAGAATCACTATCCAAGGCAATGGGAAACATGTTATCTCAAAGAGAAGGTATAGAAAGCTATTCCTTTCAAGGAGGAGAACAATATGTTGGTTATTCTTCTATTGAAGGAACCGATTGGACCTATGTACTAGTTGCCAGTAGAGGAGAGATATTAGCTGCTCTGCCTAAGCTTCAAAGGAGTATTATGATAGTATGTATATTTATTTTGATAATAAGTATACTCCTTACTTATCTTATAGGAAATTCCTTTGTTAAACCCATAATAAATACTATTTCATATGCCAAAAGAATCTCATCCTTGGATATATCTCAGGTTATAGATGATAAGTACCTGAAGAGAAAGGATGAAATTGGTAGTCTAGCACAGTCCTTAAAAGACATTATATTAGGCTTTAGAAGCATTATTGGAGAACTAAATAAATCTTCTGAGCTGCTGGCTACTTCCTCTGAGGAGCTAACGGCTACCTCACAGCAGACGGCGGCAACCTCTATGGAAATATCAAAGGTAATAGAAGGAATCGCTGAGGGGGCATCAGATCAGGCTAAGAGTACTGAGCAGGGAGTAACTAGGGCAGTGAGCTTAGGAGATGCAATTAAGACTGTTGGCACTTATATCAAAGAAGTAAGTTTCTCAGCGAGAAAAGCAGAGGATGTGGTCTCAGATGGGCTGCAGGAAATTGAAGCTTTGAATAGCATAGGCAAAGAAAATGCCATAGCTGTTGAGGATATATTTAAGGCTATAATGGATAATAAGGAGAACTCAAGAAGAATTGGAGAAGCAAGCAAAATTATTGAAGCTATTGCTTCTCAAACAAATCTACTTTCCCTAAATGCTTCTATTGAAGCTGCTAGGGCAGGAGAACAGGGAAGGGGATTTGCTATTGTTGCTGAAGAGGTCAGGAAATTAGCTGAGGAGTGCGCAGGAGCCACTAAAGTAATTAATGATATAGTAGAAGAGCTGCAGAATAATGCAAATGATGCAGCTAAGATAGCTAAAAGAGTTGCGGAGATTTCAAAGGAACAGTTCACCAGCATTAAGAGTAATAAAAGCAAATATAAACTTATTGAGGATTCAGTACAGGGATCAAAGACTGCCGTTTCAAAGCTCATAGAGCAGGGAGAAGTAATGGAAAGGATGAGAGAAGAGATTCTTGAGGTGCTAGAAGAACTGTCAGCAGTGGCAGAAGAGAATGCTGCTTCCACTGAACAGGCAGCTGCTGCAGCAGAGGAGCAAACTGCTTCAGTTCATGAGGTATCTAGCTCCAGTGAAAGCCTTGCTTCGCTTGCAGAAAAACTTCATAGCTTAGTTGAAAGTTTTAAATTATAGTATAAATAATGCTTTTTGAGACCTTAATAAAAAACAAGTGATATAGAAATTTTAAACCTCTTGATTAGCAGGAGGTTTTTCATAGTGCTGTAATTGTATTTTAAACTTCCAAAAGCTCAGAAATCCTACTAAGCTCCTCAGTGATTTTTATGTGCTGAGGACAAGCTGCTTCACACTGGCCGCAGGTGATGCAATCGGAAGCTCTACCTTTATTATTTGTTGCAAAGCCATAGGTTCTCTTTGCAGAGTTTATATCATTATAAACCAGATAACTGTTCATAGCTCTGAATATTTCAGGTATTGCAATTTCCATGGGGCACCCTTTTGTGCAGTAATCACAGGCTGTGCATGGAATTTTGGGGATTTTAGATAGTTCCTCTTGAACAGTTTTTATAACCTTTCTTTC
>JAEXSY010000034.1 GCA_023440105.1 Bacillota bacterium | reverse complement strand
TGGGGGAGGGGTCATGAAACCTATGGAGAAGATCCATACCTCACTGCAAGACTTGGTGTAAGATATGTTGAGGGAATGCAGGGAAAAGATCCTAATTATTTGAAGGTCGCTGCCTGTGCTAAGCATTTTGCAGTCCATTCTGGTCCTGAGGAGCTGCGCCATGAGTTTGATGCAAGAGTGACACAGCAGGATTTATATGAGACCTATTTGCCTGCTTTTCAGTCACTGGTACAGGAGGCTGGTGTAGAGTCAATAATGGGGGCTTATAATCGTGTCAATGGTGAGCCTTGTAACGGGAGCAAGACACTATTAAAGGATATTCTCAGGGATAAGTGGGGCTTTGACGGACATGTGGTTACTGACTGCTGGGCTATAAAAGATTTCTACGAGGGTCATCATGTTACATCAGGACCTATTGATTCTGTGGCTCTGGCCGTGTCTGCTGGCTGCGATGTGAACTGTGGTACTCTTTTCGTCTATCTGATACAGGCAGTGGAAGAGGGACTTATATCAGAAGATAAGATTACACAGGCTTGCGAAAGGCTCTTCACCACTCGAATGAAGCTAGGAATTTTTGATGATAAAAAACAGGTTCCATTTAATGAGATTCCTTATTCTGTGGTAGATAGTGATGAAATGAAGAAGCTTAACCTAGAGATTGCACAGAAAACTCTAGTGCTTCTTAAGAATAAAGATAATATACTTCCTCTTAAGAAGGAGGAGATTAGGACAATAGGCGTAATAGGGCCTAATGCCAATAACCGCAGAGCTTTACAGGGAAATTATGAAGGGACAGCATCTCGCTATGTAACAGTTCTTGAAGGAATTCAGGATTACGTTGGTGAGGATGTACGTGTTCTTTATTCTGAAGGCTGCCACCTGTACAAGAAGAAAGTAGCGGCCCTGGCACGAGATAACGATAGGATTTCCGAGGTTAAAGCAGTCTGTAAGGAAAGCGATGTCATTATTGCCTGTCTTGGACTGGATGCTGATCTAGAGGGGGAAGAGGGGGATACAGGAAACGAGTTTGCCAGTGGCGATAAACCTAACTTATGTCTTCCTGGGCTGCAGCAAGAGCTGCTGGAAACCATCTATAGCTGTGGAAAGCCTGTGATACTAGTACTTCTATCTGGTAGTGCCCTAGCAGTTACCTGGGCAGATGAACATATCCCTGCTATTATTCAAGGATGGTATCCTGGTAGTCAGGGTGGCACTGCAATCGCTAGAACACTATTCGGAGATTCTGTGCCTGAGGGTAAGCTTCCAGTAACCTTCTACAGAACTACAGAGGAGCTTCCGGAATTCACAGATTACTCCATGAAAAATAGAACTTATCGTTATATGAATACATTGCCTCTGTATCCCTTTGGATATGGGCTGTCCTATACAGATTTTGAAATATCTGAGGCAAAGGTGTCTACAGAGATCATCACAGAAGAGGGAGTAAAGCTAAGCTGTTATGTGAAAAATACTGGAAAATATGCTGGAAGAGCAACAGTTCAGACATATGTGAAAGCAGAAAGGGACGGTACACCTAACGCACAGCTGAAGGGAATCAAAAAACTTGAGCTTCAGCCAGGGGAGGAGAAGGAAGTTAGTATTTTTCTGCCTGCATCAGCTTTTTCCTTATGTAACGAGGATGGAATAAGGATGGTAGAGAAGGGCACATATACAATCTATATCGGACAATCACAGCCGGATAAGAGAAGCAGGGAACTGATGGGCAAAGAACCTATGGAAATAGTTGTGACCTGCAATGAGACTATTGAATGCTCATAGTCCATGAGATATAATAATACTCTGTTATCTGATTAAGAATGAAAAGACTGCACTGCTACAGTGTGGTCTTTTTCATTCTTACATAGTAATTTTCATAATAAAAGTAGACATATCTCAGTGATAAAAATATAATTAATTGGAAGGTTCGATATTATTATTTAAGCTGCATAAGTGAATCTATAAATATGGCATCTATGAAGATGAAGAGTTCGCAGTAATAGTTGGAGGTGTTTTTAATGGATAATAATATATTTAGTAAAAAGCCTTTTCCTTTAATTTTCAGCATAATAAGCTGTATTTTATGGGGAAGTGCTTTTCCAGTGCTTAAGATAAGCTATACGGAATTAAGATTTGCGGGAGGAGATGTCCTGGGACGCATTGCCCTAGGAGGTCTTAGGTTCTTTTTAGCTTCCTTAATACTTTTATTGTTTACGGCGTTTGTGGCCAAGGAATCCTTGAAGCTTAAGAAAAAGGACTTATTAAGGCTTTTTATTTTAGGATTAGTTCAGACAGGCCTTATGTATATTCTTTTTTATAATGGTGTGGCAAACACCACAGGTATAAAGTCATCCATAATACAGGGGCTTGAAACTTTTTTTACTATAATATTAGCTCATTTTATATATAAGAATGATAGGATAAACGGCAGTAAAGCTATCGGCATAATCTTTGGTTTTACTGGCATCATTCTAACTAACTGGAGTGGAGATTTCACAGGTGGCTTTACTCTATATGGGGAAGGTTTTTTGATGCTTTCTTCTCTAATTGGTGCCATATGTGCTATCTATGTTAAAAAGATAAGCACAGAAATTTCACCCTTACTCATAACCTCCTATCAATTACTTTTCGGGTCATTACTGATGCTGGGGCTGGGAGCTCCTAGGATGGGGAACCTTATACATAATTTTACACCCTTAGCAACAGGGCTGCTTGTATATTCTGCTTTATTATCATCGGTAGCCTTTGCCCTGTGGTTTACTCTTTTAAAATACAATAAAGCAGGAGAAATAAGTGTATATAGGTTTATAATTCCAGTGTCTGGAGCTTTACTTTCAGCAATTTTTATTCCATCTGAGACCTTTACCTTAAATATAGCTATATCTGTTATTTTGGTGGCTTTGGGGATAGGGATTGTTAATTATAGGAAATAGGTAAGAAGTAAGAGGTTGAAAAGCAGCTAGAGGTAAGGAGTAAAAGGTAAGAGTTTTGAAAAACTAAGAATGAAGAAAGACCTAAGCTTAAGCTTAGGTCTTTCTTTATAACCTTATTAGAATAGTAGTAATAATCCTACTATCATTGCTGATAATGAACTTACTAAAAATCCACCTATCATTCCTTTGAATGCTATGTCTGATATTTCTGCTCTTCTTTCAGGGCAGAATATTGATATACCTGATATACATATACCTATACTTGATATATTTGCAAACCCTGCTAATGCTACTGACATAATAAGTCCTGTTCTGTAATCTAATGAACTTATTATACTTCCTAAGTCACCGAAAGCAACAAACTCATTTAATACCTTCTTTGAACCTAATAGTTGGCCAGCAGTCAACACATGGTCTGGGTTTATTCCCATTAAGTATGCTAAAGGTGCAAATACGTAAGATAATATTTGTTGTAATGATAATCCTACTGTTCCTAAAGCACCATTAACTAATGCAACTAATCCAATTATAGCTATAAGTGAGCCTCCTATACCAATCGCTAATCGTACACCATTTGAAGAACCTTCAGATATAGCTGACATAATATTTGTATGTCCACCTTTTCTGTCCATAACAACATCTTCTATTAATGCTTCTTTGTTAGTTTCTGGTATTAATAATTTGGAAACTATTATACTACTTAATGGAACTAATGCTCCTGCTATTAACAAGTATTCCATTGGTATTCCCATACCAACATATCCCATTAACACTGAAGCAGCCATACTTCCCATACCTGATACTAATAATAGGAGGAGTTCACTTCTAGTCATTGCGTGTAAGTATCTACTTACAAGGATCGGTGATTCTGTTTGTGATAAGAACATGTTAGCAACGGCAACAAAACTTTCAACTTTACTAGTTCCGAATATCTTTTGTATTGCCCCACCTATTATCTTAACTATGAAGTTTATTACTCCTAGATAGTATAATGCTGAAACTAAAGCTGCTGTGAAAACTATATTTGCAAGTACTGATATTGCAAATATGTATCCTGTACTTTCATCTGTTAATGATCCAAATACGAAAGATACTCCTTGAAATCCATAATTTAGTACATTAGTGACAAAATTTGATACTGTTTTTATTATATTTTGTCCTAGTGGGAATTTAACTAATAAAAATGCAAGTACAAATTGTGCTAATAATGCTTTAGCTACAAGTTTTTTATCAACCTTACCCTTGCTTTCAGAGAAAAGATATAATCCGCCTATAACAACAATAATTCCTACGAGGTTTAATAATAATGTCATGATAGTCTCCTTTATATTTTCACTCAAACTTAGCATATAATATCTATTTATACTTTTACTTTTTGTATTTTTTTATACGTTTATTTTTATAAATCTGGACTTTTTTATCTAATAATGCAGATATATAACTGATATTCTAAGGATACAAAGCAAAGGTAACAATAAGACATGAAATTTTTAGAAAATTAGTAAAAATATATTTACAACGAAACAATGTTATGTTACGATGTATTCATGGAGGGATTATATGGAAGAAAAGTTAATATCTAAAAAAGAATTGTTGGAGATGACGGATATATCCTATGGTCAGTTATATAGATGGAAACGAAAAAATATAATTCCAGAGGAATGGTTTATAAAAAAATCCTCCTATACAGGGCAGGAAACCTTTTTTCCGAGGGATAAGATACTGGAAAGAATCAATAAAATAAAAGCATTAAAGGATGATCAGTCCTTAGATGAGCTGGCAGAGCAGTTTTCATTAAAGCCAGCAGAGATAGTACTTACTAAAGAGAGATTAATTGAGAGTAACATTGTTTCAATACCTATTTTTAATCTTTATGAGAAAAACTTCGGAGATAGTGAAAGCTATGATTTTGAAATTATTATGGAGCTTCATCTTCTGGATAGTATTATTGAAACCGGTAATGTCAGTTTTGATGAGGGGATCAACATAATTAATACCTATAAGACAGCTAAGGGCAAAAAAGAAGAAAAGCCTTTAAGATTAATTTATTTACGAAAGTATGGTATTGGAATAACCTTATTTGGTACTATGCCCTTTAACTTTATTGTTGAGGATGATGCGAAGGTGGTAATAGATATTGAAATGGCAGGCAAAATTGAAGGCTTAAAAGCTAAATTATTAAATAGGGAGGCAGAATGATGGAAGGTAAAGATTTTGGAAATAGAGGAGATTTAAAAATATCTGGTACAGGAAGTGTGGGAGGCGGAAGCTATAATTATGTTAAGATCAGTGGAGCAGGAAAGGTCACTGGAAGTATAGACTGCAGACAATTAAGTATAAGTGGAGCCGGTAAAATTCAAGGGGAGGTAAGGGCTGAAGATATATCTATAAGTGGATCTGGAAAGATAGAAGGAGCAACTTATTGCCAGGAGGTTTCCGTTAGTGGAGCAGGTAGATTTTTAGGTGATGTTCAGTGTAAATCTATATCAACCTCTGGTTCCTGTAAAATTGATGGTGGATTAAAGGGTGAAGAAGTATCCATATCAGGCTCCATAGCTATAGATAGGAAGATAGAAGCAGATATTATTAAGGTTTCAGGTATAATCACAGCCTTTGGACTGGAAGGTGAACGCTTCTATGGTGATGGGATATTTAAGATAGAAGAGCTTTTGAATGCAGATAAGATTGATATAGCCATAAGGGGCAGGTGTGAGGCTAAGGAAATTGGTGGTGAGGAAATAACCATTAGAACAGGCCGTAATAATATAGGTGGATTTTTGCAGAGTCTTTTTAGCTTTGGTTATGATGAAGGAAGCTTAAGGTCAGAGGTTATTGAAGGAGATGTATTATATCTTGAAAATACCACTGCAAGGATGGTACGAGGAGATAAGGTAGTAATCGGACCAGGCTGTACCATAGAAAATTTAGAGTACAAGAG
>JAEXSY010000464.1 GCA_023440105.1 Bacillota bacterium | reverse complement strand
CTCCAAAGAGAATATTTAAAATAAATCCCTTGCCTAGGTATATTAAGCCCATTATTCCTATAGATAGTACTACTGTAACCATCACCAGCTGCTCGGCACTTCCACAGGCCTTTTCATTATTCTTTCTCCCCAGATACTGTCCTACCACCACTGCTCCTCCTGTAGCTAGAGCAGCAAATATATTAATTATGAGGATATTAACCGAATCTACTAGAGAAACAGCTGAAACTGCTGCTTCACCTACCCCTGCAACCATTATGGAATCCGCAAGTCCCACAGTAATAGCCAAAAGCTGTTCCACCAGCAGCGGAATTATCAGCTTAAACAAGTCTCTTGTTGAAAATAATACTGCCTTATCTTCTACATTCTTCAAAACTAACCCTTCTTCTCTATATTGTTTATTATACATTTATTATTAATGTATGTCCTTTAGTGAATATATTTGCACTTTTCAAATGGCTCTATATATAATTTACCACATATTTGAAGAATGTAAAATTTTTATAAGAATTTTAAGTCCAAGCCCTACTCTTGAACATCGGTAATAAAAAAGCTCTTTATAAGAAAAAGGTATCCAGGAAAAATATTATTTCCTAAACACCTTCTTATATTAACTATCCTTTAATTATTCATAGTCCTAAATTACTTTTTGATCTCCAGCTTACCGCTGCAGCTACTGCAGCCTTCACTGTGGCTGCAGCCTGAACAGCCACCGCTCTTTTTTGTTTTTATTATTTTTCTTATGGCAAAAAACATACAAACTGCTAGAATTCCAAGAATTAATATATCACCAATCATAATATTCACACCTCTTTATGTTAAGGAAACTTCAGCATTTACAGCTTCCCTTCTCTTTGTCTCTGGTCTAAAGAGCAGGTAAAGCACTGCCAAAAGAGCTAATATAGCGGCAATTGTTCCTGCACCAAAAGGCAGGGCACCTGATATAAAACCTCCCAGCTGATTTATTATCAATGAAACAGTGTAAGCAACAACCATTTGATAACCTAGGGCAAAAGCAGTCCACTTCCAGTCATTCATTTCTCTTCTAATAGCTCCAACTGCTGCAAAGCAGGGAATGCTGAATAGATTAAAAGCAAGGAAGGAAAGTCCTGCAGCTCCGTAGGTAAACATAGAAGCAATTTGCTCCAAAAGAGCTGGACTAGCTTCTGAAACCTCTTCTAAGCCCTTTAATACCGCAAGGGTTCCTACTACCTCTTCTTTAGCTACGAAGCCTGTTAAAACAGCCACTGAAGCCTGCCAGTTTCCAAAGCCTAATGGCTTAAATATTGGAGCTACGAAGCCTCCAATCATCGCAAGAAGGCTCTCACCTACATCAACCATACCAAAGCTGCCATTGTGGAAGCCAAAGGAGGAAAGGAACCATATTAAGCCACAGGCAACAAATATGATAGTACCAGCCTTAATTATAAAGGATTTACTTCTTTCCCACATGTGAATAAACACTCCCTTAGCACCAGGGATATGGTATTGTGGAAGCTCCATAACAAAAGGAGCTGGCTCTCCCTGGAAGGGCTTGGTCTTTTTAAGTATAATACCTGAAGCTACTATTATACCTATGGCCAGGAAGTATATTGCTGGAGCCATCCATATAATATTAGGGAAAATTGCTCCACCTATCAAAGCTATAACAGGAAGCTTGGCTCCACAGGGCATGAAGGTAGTGGTCATAATAGTCATCCTTCTATCCTTATCACTTTCTATTGTCTTGGTAGCCATAACTCCAGGAACTCCACAGCCCGTAGAAATAAGCATAGGTATAAAGGACTTACCAGACAATCCAAACTTTCGGAAAATCCTATCCATTATGAAAGCCACTCTTGCCATATAACCACAGTCCTCTAATATAGAAAGGAAGAAGAATAAAAGAAGCATCTGTGGAACAAAACCTAGAACAGCTCCCACTCCACCTATTATTCCATCTACAACTAAGCTATTTAACCAGGGAGATACCCCTATGGAATCCAAAAGTCCCTGGGCAAAAGGCTGAACAATTCCACCTATAACTGTATCATTAGCCCAGTTGGTCAAAACATCCCCTATAGTTGAAACAGATATATAATATATTCCAAATATTATTAATGCAAAAATAGGTAATGCCAAAAATCTATTGGTAACAACTCTATCAATTTTATCTGAGGTGGTAAGTCCTGTATGCTGCTTCTTTAAACATTTTTTGATTATAGAGCCTATGAGTGTATATCTCTCATTAGTAATAATACTTTCACTATCATCATCCATCTCTTCTTCTGCTCGGTCTATAATGGATGATATTTTTTCCTTTTCAACATCACTTAAAGCAATAGATTCAAGGATTTTTTCATCTCTTTCAAAAAGCTTAATAGCTATGAACCTTCTCTGATTCTCTAAAATCTTGAAGGATATAACAGCTTCAATTTCCTTTAAGTATCCCTCTACTTCTTTTGAAAAGCTTAACTGCTTATTATATCTCTTCTCTTTTGCAGCCTCTATAGCTTTATCTACAGCCTTTAAAGATCCCATCCCTTTTAAGGCTGAGGTTTCTATAATATCACAGCCAAGACTATTAGAGAGCTTTTCTATATCTATTATATCTCCATTTTTCTTAACTAGATCCATCATATTAAGAGCAATAACCACTGGTACTCCAAGCTCTAAAAGCTGTGTGGTTAAATAAAGATTTCTTTCTAGGTTTGTACCATCTACAATGTTAATTAATCCAGCAGCTTCACCGCTTAAAAGATAATTTCTTGTTACAACCTCTTCTAAGGTATAAGGAGATAAGGAATATACTCCTGGAAGGTCAGTTATGATAATGTCTTTCTTACCTTTCAGCCTTCCCTCCTTTTTTTCTACCGTAACCCCAGGCCAATTGCCCACATATTGACTTGATCCCGTTAAGTCATTATACATGGTGGTCTTCCCACAGTTTGGATTACCAGCCAATGCTATTTTAATAGTCAATTTAATCCCCCCAAAATTGTTTAATAGTTAGTTTAGCCTAACTATAAAGCCTTATTTTAAGCAGAGCATTCACTCTTGCTTAAAATTCTATTATTTAACCTCAATCATCTCTGCATCTGCCTTCCTTAAGGAAAGCTCATAACCTCTTACGGTAACCTCTATGGGATCCCCTAAGGGAGCAACCTTACGGAGATATATCTCTGTACCCTTAGTTATCCCCATATCCATTATTCTGCGTTTAAGTGGCCCTTCCCCATGAAGTTTAACAACAGTCACTGTATCTCCACATTTAACATTTCTTAAAGTATTCATCCATACTCCCCATTTCATCAAATAAACACTATATTTAAACGATTATTCTATTAGCCATTTCCTTGCTAATTGCTACTCGGCTATCCTTAATATTAACAATAACATTCCCTGCTAATTCAGAAACTACAACTACATTTCCTCCTACTACGAAGCCAAGCTTTTCCAAAAATCTTTTTGCTTCATCCCTGCCTCCGATTTTTTTAATAGAATTCACTTCCCCAGCTCTAGCCATTGTTAACGGCATATATCCCACCCCACTACATATTAGTTTAGTTAGTTATTTCTAACTACAGCTTATAAAAGTAAAGTTAGTAGTTTCTAACTTCAGTTATAGTATATCATTCTGTTACTTTATTATCAATATAATGTAGATTTTTTCTTAACTTTTAACAAACAAATAGTAAATTTCTATTAATTAAGTTAGAATCAAAGAAATAAATGAAATATTATAGAAAACTGTAAAAAAATCATCAGTAAAATTAATATTTAAGATATATTCTATTTACAATCATCTAAAACTCATATATAATTGCATTAATTGATAATCATTCTCAATTAGCTTATGCACTTATTATTTTTCATATAATATAAATACGAGGAGGTTAATTATGAACAACGTACTATTTGCATTTAGTCTAACTCTCTTTGCAGGTCTTTGCACTGGTATCGGTAGTGCTCTTGCTTTTTTCGCTAAAAAGACTAATACAAAATTTCTTTCTGTAAGCTTAGGTTTTTCTGCTGGTGTTATGATTTATGTTTCTATGGTAGAAATATTCGTTAAGGCTAAGGATGCCTTAACTGGAGAACTAGGAATAAAAGCTGGTTCCTGGGTTACTGTTATCTCATTTTTTGGAGGTATGCTATTAATCGCTCTTATAGACAAGTTTATACCTAGTGATGAAAATCCTCATGAGGTATATAAGATAGAGGATATACCACAAAATACTTCCAAGGAAGATAAAAAACTTCTAAGAATGGGACTCTTTACAGCTTTGGCTGTTGCAATCCATAACTTTCCTGAAGGCTTAGCAACCTTCATATCAGCCCTACAGGAGCCAGAGATTGCAATACCAATAGCTGTTGCTATCGCTATCCATAACATCCCTGAAGGAATAGCTGTATCAGTTCCTGTATATTATGCCACGGGAAGTAAAAGAAAGGCCTTTATTTATTCCTTTTTATCCGGTCTTTCTGAACCTGTAGGAGCAATTATTGGATATTTAATATTAATGCCCATTATCAACGATCTAGTACTTGGGATACTCTTTGGAGCTGTAGCAGGGATTATGGTATTCATATCTCTTGATGAGCTTCTGCCTTCAGCAGAAAAATACGGAGAACACCATTTATCTATTTACGGCTTAGTAGCAGGAATGGTTGTAATGGCAATAAGTCTACTTCTATTTCTATAAATATATAATCTATAATAATGTTTATATTTTTGTATTCAGCTGTTATATTGAGTTTGTACAAGTTCTTATAGCACAGTAGTACAAAGATAATAAAAAAGCATAGAAAAAAATCTATGCTTTTTTATTTGTTATATTACTTAAAATATTTACTTGATATTTCCTATATTATTAGAGCCTATTTCACTTCTAAATTGATTTCTCTAGCGCTTTCAAGGGAATTCTTGATAGCTGTAATAATATCCCCATGAGAATCATTCAGACTCATGGTAGCTCCTGAGGTTACATCTGCTAATTCTTTCTTCTCAGAATCAGTTAAAGCATTATACTTTGCCTTATCCTTTTCATCCTCAGCCTCAGCCTTAAGAGGTCTTCCATTTATGTCGGAGGTATATTTTTTAAACCACTCTTCCACCTCTTTCACAGTCTTACCAACAAAGAGCTTTTCAAAAACTTCTATTTGTTCTGTCCAGGTAGAAGCTCCTACAA
>JAEXSY010000186.1 GCA_023440105.1 Bacillota bacterium | reverse complement strand
TCTCCTAATAGCTTGGCATACTTTTTTGGATGTAAAGGCATAAAAGGTTCCCCAAAACAGGTGGAAAAGGTTGCTTCTGGCTCCTTCAGCCCTCTTTCTGTCCCTGCAACCTTACTAGTATAACCGGAAAGGAAATAATACATAGCCTGTTCCTTTGTTAATTTTGAAATCGGTGGTATTACTCCAAAGGCATCAGCAGTAAGGAATAAAATCACCTTGGGTATTCCTCCTGTTCCATCAGCCTTTATTTTACTTATATAAGTTAATGGATAAGCTGCCCTAGTATTTTCTGTTAAGGAAGCATCATCATATT
Source organism: Bacillota bacterium (assembly GCA_023440105.1). Lineage (GTDB taxonomy): Bacteria > Bacillota > Clostridia > Clostridiales > Clostridiaceae > JAEXZL01. The sequence goes on along the minus strand of JAEXSY010000186.1, from coordinate 9,885 downwards.
GTGGGACTTTTTCGTTATCCAGAACAACATTTTCTAGCACAGCGCCTAATCTTATAGCGTCATATATATCCTTTTCTCTATCTCTAGATAAATTTATGGTTTTTGCATAACAGCCACCTTCAAAGTTAAATATCCCATAGTCACTCCATCCATGCTCATCATCTCCGATGAGAGCTCTATCAGGATCTGCTGACAAAGTAGTTTTCCCTGTACCTGATAATCCAAAAAGGATGGCTACATCACCATTTTTCCCTTCATTAGCTGAGCAATGCATAGGTAGCACTCCTTTTTGTGGCAGGAAGAAATTCATTGCTGTAAATATTGCTTTTTTAATCTCTCCACTGTACTGTGTGCCACCAATTATTATTGTTTTATCCTTCAAATTAAGTATTATGAAAGCTTCTGAGTTAAGATTATACCTATCCTTATCAGCTTTAAACCCTGGTGCAGAGATAACAGTAAATTCTTCCTTATTAGATAAATCCTTCCCTTTAATAAATAACTGGCTACAAAATAATGCCTGTGAGGCATATTCACAGATACATCTTACATTATAAGAATAATCTGCTGCTGCACCAACTCGTCCATTAATAATAAACATTTCTTTATCTTTAAGATAATCCTCTATGGCCCATCTTAAATCATTGTAGATTTCTTCGCTTATATCCCTATTAACCGATCCCCAATTTACCCTGTTTTCTGTTATTTCATCCTTTACTATATATCTATCCTTAGGCGATCTACCTGTATAACTTCCGGTCTTAATGGAAAGAGCTCCTGTATCGCTAAGTTCTCCCTCTCCTCTTTTTATTGCCTCTTCCACGAGCTTCACTGGTGCTAAATCCTCGAAAACCTTTTCTGCAATAAATGAACTTTTATAAATATTCATAAGTACCCTCCCAAAAGCATTGTAATACCATTATTTCATCAATAACGAATTTTTGCAAGAAAAAAACTATTCTCCTAATTGACATTTATTCTTTTTGCAATTTTATAATCATTATGAGTCAAAATCGTTAAATTACAATCCAATTATATAGCATAATACAAATGTATATGTTCTATAACAAAGAAGATATCCTTTGGCTGATAGACATATTAATGATGCTAGGAATAAAAATATTTTTATGATATACTCATAATAGTTTTAATTCATACAAATGTTAGGTGGTGTTACTATTAAGATTAAATCATTATTAGCCATAATTGCTTCAAAGATAACTCATTTTCTCTCAAAGCATCTTCTCAAGGGAGGCAGCAACTTTCCAGGTAAAATTGCCTTAAAGGTTGATCCAGATATATTAGAATTCATAGCACATAATTATAAGGTTATACTTATAACCGGTACTAATGGAAAAACAACCACCACTAGCATGCTATCTAATGCATTAAGGGAACAAGGCTTGAAGGTTATTACTAACGAAACAGGAGCCAATATGCTTCCTGGCATCGTTGCTTGCTTTGCTGCAAACTTCAGCTTCTTTAACCAAAAAGAGCAAAGATATGCAGTAATTGAGGTAGATGAAGCGAATGTTAAATTTATTACAGAAAAGCTCAAGCCTGAAATTATTACTATAACTAATCTCTTTAGAGATCAATTAGATAGATACGGAGAGGTTTATACAACTTTAAATAAAATTTTAGAAGGCATAGTTAAGACACCTGAAAGTACTCTTGTTTTAAATGGTGATGAATCTCTCTTAGGAAAATTACCAGTGGATAATAAAATCCTTTATTACGGTTTTAATACCTCATTAAACTCCAATAAAGAGATTGACATAAATGCAGATGCAAAGTTCTGCAAGGTATGTAAGTCACCCTATAAGTATAATTTCATTACCTATAACCATTTAGGAGACTTTTATTGTGATAATTGTGGCTATACCAGACCTGAATTAAAGTATCATTTGGACTCAATAACACAAATGACCTCTGAAAGTTCCTCCTTTTCCATTAATGGTACTCCAGTAGATTTAAATCAAGGAGGCATCTATAATATTTACAATGCATTATGTGCTTTCTCTATAGGCAAGGAGCTTGGATTATCGGATAAATCCCTTCAGAACTCTTTAGAAAAACAAGGTTCAAGCTTTGGCAGGCAGGAAAGTATACTTATAGGAGATAAAAAAGCAAAAATTATACTAGTAAAAAATCCAGCAGGCTATAATCAAGCTATTGATACCATTATGCTTGATGATAGCAAAGCATCTTTAGCCTTTTTATTAAATGACAATTATGCTGATGGCACTGACATATCCTGGATATGGGATGTTCATTTTGAAGTCTTAAGGGAAGTAAATTATCAGGATATATTTATTGGTGGAGAAAGGCTTTATGATATGGCTGTTAGACTTAAAACAGCAGGATTAGATAAGGATAAATTTCTTCTATGCCAGGACTATGATAAGCTCACAGAAAATCTAAAAAACTCAAAGGGAGATATTGTTTATATTTTAGCAACCTATACCGCTATGATAAATTATAGAAAATATCTTCATTCAAAAGGCTTTATTAAGAAATTATGGTAAGGAGGTTTTTTTAATGGAACTAAATATATGTCATCTTTATCCTGATTTATTAAACGTATATGGAGATTTAGGAAACATCCTTATATTAAAAAATAGATGTGAAGAGAGAGGAATTAAAGTTAATATTCATAACCTTTCTCTTGGAGAACCCTTTAATAAAGATATGTATGATATAGTCTTCTTTGGTGGCGGTCAGGATTATGAGCAATCTATTGTGGCAGAAGACTTATTTGGAGAAAAGCAACATGCTTTAAAGGAATATGTAGAAGAAGCTAAGGTGCTTTTAGCAATCTGCGGTGGATATCAGCTTTTGGGAAATTCCTATATAACACCAGAGGGAGAAAAGCTTAAAGGCTTAGAAATATTAGATATCTATACAGAAGGCGGAGATAAAAGATTCATTGGTAATACTGTAGTAGAAAATGAAGTCTTCAAAGAAGTATATGTGGGCTTCGAAAATCATTCTGGCAGAACCTATATAGGTGATTTATCTCCTCTAGGAAAAGTACTAAAAGGTTATGGCAACAATGGAACTGATGGCTATGAAGGCTGTATTTATAAAAATACCTACTGTTCCTATTTCCACGGCTCTCTCCTGGCAAAAAACCCTGAGCTTGCAGATAGATTAATTAAATCTGCTCTAGAATATAAATATGGGGAGATTAATCTAGAACCATTAGATGATAACTTTGAGATTAAGGCTAAGGAAGCAATGATTAATAGATTGACAAAATAAAAACCGGACCTCAGTCCGGTTTTATTTTATTTACCTTCCCCATAAGAGATGTTTTTTCCATCAATATGTACATCGAGCTGTGGAAAGGGAATTTCTATTGAGTTTTTATCAAAAGCCCTCTTAACTTCTTCCTTCAATTCAAAAACTAAAGGCCAGTAATTCTCATTTAAAGTCCAAACCTTTAATATATATATTACTGCATTATCACCATAAGAAGATATTCCTACAAAAGGTAGGTCTGGTTCCTTCGTTACTAATGAACTTTTCTCTATAACTTCATATAATATTTCCTTGACTTTATCTATACTTTCTTTATATCCAACGGAAAACTCTAAATCTACTCTACGGAATGGCTCACTGCTATAATTTGTAACGGTGCCATTAGAAATGCTCCCATTGGGGATTATCACTAGTTTATTATCTATGGTTAATAGCTGAGTATATAAAATAGTTATAGACTTTACCGTTCCAGACAGATTAGTATATTCAATATAGTCCCCAATCTTAAATGGTCTAAAAAGCAGTATCATAAGCCCTCCAGCAAGGTTACTCAAGCTTCCCTGTAATGAAAGACCTATGGCAAGACCTGCAGAGCCTATTAAGGTTACCACATTTGTCATGGGAACTCCTAAAATTGAGGCGGCAGTAAGGATTATTATTATCTTTAAAACAATTGAAACAAAACTCAAGATAAAAGTTTGTACACTTAGGTCAATCTTACTAAATCCCTTTCCTCTTTGAATAAGATCAATAAGACGTTTTACTAACCTAAAACCTATAATCACTATAAATATTGCTGTTATTAAAGTTACTCCTGCAGTTAGTGCAAAATCAATTAGTGCGTTTAATATTCTCTCCATTGTTATTATCCTCTCCATATATTTTCACGAAAAATTCTCTGTAAATTATAATAGGAGCAAAAATAATTGTCAAATCTTCAGTTATTTTATCTTTTTATCATTATTTGCTTGTTTTTTAAGATATCAATAAAGGACTTTGTTATAATAGCTGTAAAGCCCCACAGATTCGTTTCCTCATAGGTATAGAAATGCTGTAGCATCTTTCCTTTAGTAAAATTGTAGGTCTTTCCTCCAACTATTCGGTTATAAGGAAAGTCTTCCGTAATTTGAGGAACTATAGCAATCTCATGAAGTAAAGGATCATTTTCCATAAAAAAGCGTAAGGGTATTCTAATAATGCTATGTACCTCATCTAGATTAGGCTTTAAATTATTGTTTTTCAGAACACCTACGAAGGGGTACATAATTGATCCATAAGGACTTATAAGATAATCCATCTCTCCTAGGAGCTCAATATCTTCAGAATCTATACCTAATTCCTCAGTAGTTTCTCTTATCGCCGCTTCCCTGGGGCTTTCTCCTTCTTCAATCTTGCCTCCTGGAAAACATATATCCCCCGGCTGACTCCTTAAGGTTAAAGCTCTTTTTTCAAAAATTATACACTCTTCGCCTTCATGTTCTCCAATGAGTATCATAACTGCTGCCCTCTTATATTTTCCGATTAGATTCCCTTTTCTATCTAAAAAAGTATTGCGTATATTCTTCAAGTACAAATCAATCACCTCAAGGGTATTATACTATTGTTTTCCATAATCATAAAGCTAACATTTTGTATCTTGAAGGTTGTGCTTAGAATATAATTTTGTTATACTAACTTTGTTAATCATAAAAACTTACCTGATAGAATATGGAGAGATCAAAGTGAAATTCAAAAAAATATTTAGTATATTAGCAGTTACTTTATCAATAAATTTAATCAGCCCTTTATTTTCTGCAAATGCAAATGCAGCAGAAGTTCCACCAACAATTATTGGTGATTTTGCAATTACAATAGATGCTGACACTGGAGAAGTTATTTATGCTAAATCAGCAGATGAAAAATCCTATCCTGCCAGCATAACTAAATTAATGACAGCAATTCTTCTGGCCGAAAATAATGAGAAAACAGATATTCTACCTTTTACTGAAACTGCTCTGTCCCAGCCAGATTATTCCTTATATAGGAGCTACGGTCCTATAAACTTAGGTACTACCATGACAGCTGATGATGTTATGAAGTCCCTTTTACTATTTTCTGGTAATGATATTGCTTATGTAGTATCCGATGCCGTGTCAGGTAGCACTGAAGAATTCGCTAATCTTATGAATAGCAGATTTAAGGACTGGGGCCTTACAAAAACACACTTTACAAATCCTAATGGTCTTCATGACCCTGACCATTATACAACACCTTACGAATTAGCCCTTATTACACAAAAAGCATATGAAAATCAATGGGTTCGTGAAGTGATGGCACTGAGAGAAGATAAAGTTACAACCTCAAACAATCTACCTATAGACCTAGTAAATCGTAATAAAAATGTTGGGTTAGATGGCTGCATTGGTGGCAAAACCGGTTTTACCGATGCTGCTGGACGATGCTTAGCTGCTATCTATGAAAGAGATGATAGAACTATTATCGGTGTTGTAATGAGATCTGCCTATGATGCTCAGGATGTCAGTGTATTTAATGATATGAAGGCCATAATTGATTATAGCTTTGGAGCTGAAAAAACCACTATTCAAAAGGCATCTGAGTCCGTGGGAAATTATGAGTTAACCTATAAAGCTTTTAAATTCTTCGGCCCTAAAAAAACTGTATCTGTTCCCATGACCCTTACAGAAGATGTTACTATATATGATAATGAAATTAATAAGACCGAAGCTTCAGGAGCCATTTCTGTTTCTGCTAAGGATGCCTGGGAGCTAGCCAAGAATCCTGAGGGTACTTATAGTGTTAGTGTAAGAAATAACTCTAAAAATTATACACTAAAGGCTGATATAAGCACCTCAGACTTATTAAAGGAAAACTTGGTTCTTTATATAATAGCTGCAGTAATAATCCTTTTAGCATTAGTGCTTCTCTTCTTTATCATAAAACTTATTCAAAACGGACCTAGACGTTCAAGAGGACACAGAAGATCAAGGAGAAGAAGTAGATACTAAAATAATAGTAAAAATAATATTTCTCAGACCTTTTTTAAAGTAGAATATAGATTTTTTATTAAACCTGGTATCAGACAGATACCAGGTTTAATATTTTTAAGGGAAACATCTACTCTTTGTTAATAGGTATTTCAGAAAGACGCACAAAAACAATACCTTTTTCCTGCAAAGCCTTTATTTTGTTTTTCAGACCCTGCACTGTTGTTTTTCCTCCAGCAGGACCTACATGGCCAATAACAATTGCATATCCATCCCTTAAAGCCTTATCTCCTGCCGCATCCAGCTGCTTTTCTATATATGAAATATTGTTAATATGATCTAAAAATATATCTCTTTTATAATATTTTATTCCTTTTTCACCACATATACTTTCAGCTAATCTGCTATCAGTGGTTTTACTATCCAAGAAAGCTATATTTCTCTCCTTAACGACCTTAAGTACTGCAGCTACTACCCTTTCATCCTTCATGGCCTTAGAACCTGTATGATTGTTAATTCCTGTGGCATACTTAAGATTATCAAGTCCCTCACCTACTCTTTTTTCAATCTCTTCTGTAGACAAGTTCACTGTAATCCCTTTAGGTCCAAGCCAGCTAGCTTTCCCCCTTTCCGGTTCCATAGGTAGATGAAGTATAACTTCATGACCTTTATTAAAGGCTGTTTCTGCATCTATGGCAGAAGTTTCTAAAAAAGGCATAACAGCAGCTGTTATAGGTATCCCTAAGTTAAGCATTTCAAGAGTACCCTCACTTCTATTGCCAAAATCATCAATGACCACAGCTATATAGCCTTTAATCTCCTCTTTTGGTATGCCGGAAGCAATTACATTCTTCCCTATTGTTACAGCGAAGAATAGTGCACTTAAAAAAATCGATACTTGAAAAATTTTATTTTTTATCATTATTGGTCACTCCTTAAATATTAATTACCTTAAGTTTTAAATAATAATAATTAGCAATACATAAGAAACCACATATTATAACATTGAAAGTATTTATTAGGAGGTTAGTGATGAAAAAAAGAACTAAAAATCTAGTTGGTGTTACTTTATTAGTATTATTATTTTCAACATTTATATCCTGTAAGAATGTGGATACTCCTACAAAAGGAGAAGAAAAAGAGATTGTAAAAATACAGCTAAATGAAGTAACCAGATCAATCTTTTATGCGCCTCTTTATGCGGCAGTTACAAAAGGCTACTTTAAGGAGGAAGGGTTAGAACTGGAAATCACCACTGGTCAGGGAGCTGATAAGACTATGCAGCAGCTCCTCAGCGGTAGCGTTCAGATTGGTTTCTCTGGCCCTGAACAGGTAATTTATATCTACAATCAGGGACGTGAAGATTACCCAGTAGTCTTTGCACAGCTAACTCAAAAGGATGGTTCCTTCCTGGTAAGCAGAACTGACGAAAAGGACTTTTCCTGGGAGAGCTTAAAGGGAAAGACAGTGGTAGGCGGGCGTCCTGGAGGCATGCCTGAAATGGCATTGGAGTATGTACTAAAAAATCATGGTATTGATATAAAAGATGATTTAAATTTGATTACTAATATAGCTTTTAATGCCACCGCCGGTGCCTTTAAAGGTGGAACAGGAGATTATGTAGCCTTATTCGAACCTTCTGCCAGTGCCTTAGAAAAAGAAAATTCAGGACACATTGTAGCCTCTATCGGAAAATCAGCAGGCACCCTACCCTACACCTGCTTCTATGCTACAAAATCTTATATGAAGGCTAATCCTGAAATAATAGAAGGCTTTGCCAGAGCAATATATAAAGGACAGCAATGGGTTGTTAACAGCACAAATGAAGAAATAGCTAAGGCTATTATAGATTTCTTTCCAGGGACTGATGAAGCTACAATAATTAAAGTTATAGCTAATTATAAGGAAATAGACGCTTACTCACAAACTCCATATATAAATGATGAAGATATGACTAGACTTATGGATATAATTCAATCCTACGATTCTCAGCTTATACCCAAACGTCCTCCTATCACGGATATTGTAGATAATAGCTTTGCAGAAAAAGTCCTTCAAAAGGAAATAAAGTAACAGCTATAATTTCAAGCTTCAGTATAATTACTGGAGCTTGGTACTTTATAAAAGGGGTGAGAAAATGAGCTTGCTAGAAGTTAAAGATGTTTTTATGAACTATCATTCAATAGAAGGAGAAACAACTGTACTCAATAATATCAATCTAAAAATAGAGGAAGGGGAATTTATCACTATAATCGGTCCCTCTGGCTGTGGAAAATCTACTTTATTAAATATTGTTGCTGGTCTTATAGCTCCCTCCCGAGGAGAGGTATTATTTGAAGGTGAAAAAATGGGAACAAATCTAAGTCAAATAGGTTATATGTTTCAAAAGGATCATCTTTTTCCCTGGCTAAATCTATGGGAAAATGTCATCCTAGGTTTAAAAATCAAGGGAAGTTATAATCACGAAAAAAAAGCTTTCATAGAAGATATGCTTACCACTTATGGTCTTTCCGATTTCAAGAATTACTATCCTAATGAACTATCTGGAGGAATGCGGCAGAGAGTTGCCTTGATAAGAACTCTTGCCTTATCACCTAGAATATTATTATTAGATGAACCTTTCTCAGCCTTAGACTCACAAACCAGACTTATGGTTTGTGATGAGATATATCAAATAATAAAAAAAGCTGGTAAAACTGTAGTAATGGTCACCCATGATATTGCAGAAGCAGTATCTACCTCTTCTAGAATAATTGTACTAGGCAAAAGACCATCTACTATAAAAAAAGCTTTCTCACTAGATTTTGATAGCAGCTATAAAACTCCCATATCCAGGAGAGAGGCACAAGAATTCCGTCTTTATTACAACACAATATGGAAGGAGATTGATGTAGTTGAAGAACTTAAAAATAAGTGATGAGCATCAAGCCTATCTTAAAAAAACAAAAAAGTATCAATTTATGCTTACCTTTACCAGGATATCTATATTAGTACTTTTAATTCTTCTATGGGAGATTGCTGCAACCTTGGGATGGATAGATCCTTTTTTAACCAGTTCTCCTTCAAGAATAGTTAAATCCTTAATCAATTTTTATAATCAAGGTATCCTTTTCAAACACATTGCAATCACTTGCTTTGAAACTATCGTTGGTTTTGTTCTAGGCACAATAATAGGAACCTTAATAGCTATGGTTTTATGGTGGTCTGACTTTATTTCTAAAGTTTTCGATCCATATCTTGTGGTTTTAAACGCTCTTCCTAAGGTAGCCCTAGGTCCTATAATTATATTCTGGGCAGGAAATGGAATGGCTTCAATAATCGTCATGGCACTGCTAATATCTACTATCGTAACAATAATAAGTGTGCTTTCAGGCTTTAAAAGCGTTGATGAAGATAAAATAAAACTGTTAAAAACCTTTGGAGCAAGTAAATTACAGATCCTTAAACACTTAATTTTCCCAGCCTCAGTACCGACCTTTATATCAGCATTAAAAATAAATGTAGGTTTATCCTGGGTAGGGGTAATCATGGGAGAATTTTTAGTAGCTAAAGACGGGTTAGGTTTCTTAATAGTATATGGTGGTCAAATTGCTCAGTTAGATATGGTGATGATGTCCATTATAATACTGTCAACTCT
>JAEXSY010000448.1 GCA_023440105.1 Bacillota bacterium | reverse complement strand
CCCCCAAAGGTCTTCTTATGCTATCAACAATCTCTCCCTCTGTAACCTGATTACAAAGACATACCATCTTTCCATATTTTTTATCTAAAGCTATAATATCATTTCTCTCTTTATTATTCATAACCTTAAATCTATAAAAATCTCTTCTCTTATCAATAAAATTATTATTTTTGGAAGAGTTTAGAAAGCTTGAGACACTCTCTGCAATCCTTATTGCTAAAGCTGGTGTGATTGTTATCTTTCCATAGCTTGCTCCGGCTACATTTATGTAACCTTTATCAATCTCCTTATCATCGATAAAGATACCCTTTAGGGAAATCTCTGAATGATAAAAGCTAATAACATCATTTTTGTTTAAATCCTTTAAAAATCCGGAAGCACTTTTAAGGATACTATGGAAGCCATAGGGCTTATCATCCACTAAAGCAAATATCCTTTCTCCTGTAAGGGACGGTATATTATAACAGAAGTTATTATTATTACTAGGAGTAAATATTATATTAGATTGATTTTCTATTCCTTTTGGATCTACAGAAATATAAGTTAGCTTTTTTATTAAATTATCACTCTGAACATTTTTATTATTGTTAATACCGTATCCCTCTGTGCTTATAGTATTAACTACCATCCTGCAGGTAAACTTACTTTTATTAGTGATGACTCTCAGCCCTTTAGACATTCTTTGAACATCTATTACAGCTTCCTCCATCTTAAAGTTCACTCCATTATCGTAGGCTACCTCACCATAGGAAATTGCCAGGTCATAAGGAGATACTAGTGCTGTATTTTTAATATAAAGAGCCTTTTTTATCTTCTTTGGGAATTCAAAGTGCATATCCTTTACTGATTTTTCATCAATTATATCGACACCTTTAATACCTATTTTATCTGCTCTATTTTTAATTTCTTCTATAAATTTTAAATCCTCTTCATCAGCTGCAATGGTTAGAGAAGGAACTCTTCTAAAAGGTATATTGAATTTATCACAGATATCATCAAAGAGCTTATTTCCTTCCTGCTCAAGCTTTGCCATTCTATCATCCTTTGCCTCTGCTCCATCATAAACTATCGAGGTATTTATAAAGGATATATCATCAGCTATATCAAAATCCTTTTCTATAAGGGCAATGTTAAGATTATACTTTGACAGTTCATAAGCAACAGCACAGCCTACTATGCCACCGCCTAATATAATAACATCGTAATCCATGCCTTTCCTCCCAATCTAAATAAAGGTTATTATAATACCTTGAAGGGTGCACCAATATCTAGTGCACCTTATATTTTACAATATTTATCCAATAAAACAACGATTATTTAGTTTCATTTAAAATATTTCCTAGTTCATCTATATACTTACCATAAGCTGCCCAATCACCATTTTTCTGGGCATCTATAGCTTTATCATATAATTCTCTTGCTCTTTTCATAGTATCTTGAAGCTTTTCATCCTCCCCAGCTGTTCCACTATTATTATCTACGGGAGTATTCTTATCATCTCTTGAATAGTTAAATAAGGATAACAGAGCCTTTTCCACATTTTCTTCTATTACAAGGCTTTCTCCATCATAAAGTATTACACGCTTCATTTCCGGTATACTATTGGTATCAGCAGACCTTAAATAAAGGGTTTGAACATAAAGCAGAGATTCATTTATAGGGATTACTAAAGTATCTCCAAACTCTACTGAAGATCCTTTAGAGTTCCACAGGGATATTTCTTTTGATATATTTGTATCCTGATTTATTTTATTTATAAATAACCCAGGAGAGTATACAGTCTTCTGAGTAGGGAACTTATACATAATGAGCTTCCCATAATTATCTCCATCCATTCTGGCACCAAAGATAGAAGACATATTCTGCTTACCCCTCATATTAAAATACTCTAAAAGTATCATTTCTGGATTTTCTTCATTAATTAGTTTTGTCATTACGTAGGGAGATTCATTTACCTTTTCCTCATTACCTGTCTCAGTGTTTAAGGTAGAAACCTGCCATATATCCTCCTCTGTATAAAAGGTATACGGATTAGTAACATGATAGGTGGTAAGGACATCACATTGAAGCTCAAAGAGCTCAGAAGGATATCTGTAGTGGCTCCTTATACCTTCTGGTACTTCCTCAGAGGATTTAAAAAGCCCCTTATATATACCATCATAGCAGCGAGCTATAGGATCCTCTTCATCTACTATATAAAAATTAACCTCTCCATCATAAGCATTAACTGTGGCCTTAATAGAATTTCTTATATAGTTAATATCTCCATAGGGCTGAGAATAAGGATATTTATCAGACACGGTATAAGCATCTATAACCCATATAAGCTCTCCTTCATTTATTACCATGTAAGGATCCTCCCCATAGGTTAGGAATGGGGCTATTTTTTTTACCCTATCTATTATATTCCTGTTTAATAAAAGCTTGCTATCACTATTTATAGCATCAGATAATATGAGCTTTGGCTCCCCCTCATTGAGAGCAAAGAGAATTCTATTTAGGAGATTTAATCTAATTCCCCCAGCACCTTCATATCTATATTCTTGAGTCTCTTCACCCTTAGGATAATCAAATTCCATAATGTCAGTATTTACAATAGCATAGGTGTCTGTGCTTTCTCCAAAGTATATCCTTGGATTATTAATCTCAATGTCCGTTGAATTTACTGGAGGTATATCCTTAATCACATAATCAGGCTGTCCCTCTGAGGTGACAGAATTAACCCTACTCATAGCAAGTCCATATCCATGGGTATATCTCAAATGTTTATTCTGCCACACACTTCCAATATCACTGCTGTCTATTTCTCTAGGAGATAGGAAGACCTGAGTATAGTCTCCATTTATTAAATATCTGTCCGTATCTACATCGTTGAAAGTATAGTAATTTTTTATAACCTGTACCTGGTTATAAAAATCATAAACCTGCTCATAGGAATTTATCTTTAGATTATCAATTATGTCTTCATTCTCTTTTACATCTTCTTCTGTAAGCTTATCCTCAAAGCTAAAATCAATCTCTTCAATATCAGCTATATTATAAGCTTCCTTTGTGTACTCTATATTATAGTTTATATACTTCTCTTCTAATTCATATTCATTAGGGTTTACCTTAAATTGCTGTACTGTATTGGCAGCTATAGGCTGAAGTATTATAACAAAAAACATAGCAGCTATTGTTATAATTATTGGTTTAAGCTTCTTTTTAAGAATACTTGTAAATATTACTATAGATGCTATTATTCCAATAACTATTATAATCTTAAAAAACAATAAAGTTACCTTCACATCCGTATAATTAGCACCATAAGATACTCCTCTATCACTATAAACTAGATAAAAGGAGCGAAGCATATAACCCATAGCTATCATTATCATTATAAGGGCAGCCAAAACAGCCATCTGTTTTCCTAAGAAGCTCGATAAGCCTCCTGAAAAATTTACTATCTTTTTATTCTTAAAGCCTTCCTTAAATCTATCCGTAGAAATACTTATGACATAACCTATAAAAGTAGCTATGGTAAATAAGATTATCATTGCTAACAGATTATTATAGAATGCCTGAAGAAGAGGCAGCTTAAATACATAGAAGGATATATCCATATTAAAAATAGGATCAACCTTATCAAAGGAAGCGGAATTAAAGAATTCTAATATTGTATACCAGTATTTATCAGCAATGCTATAGGAAAATACTCCTGATATTAAAAGAGCTAAAGCTATAACTGTAAATCTTTCTATCTTTTTTGATATTTTATCTTCTATAAATGCTTTTAATCTTGGTAAGCCTTTCATTAAGCACCTATAATACAGTATTATTCCTATAAATACTATCGCAAATATAGGTAATGTCACCTTTAATATAGTTACAACCCTTATAAAAAACATCTTCAGATAACCTACATCTTTAAACCACTGAAGATTGATTATAAATTCTGACGCACTGAATACTGCTGTTATTAAAGCTATTAGTACTAAAAGTACCCCAATTAAAAAATACTTCTTTTTCATTTTATTCCCCCATAAAATTAATAAAGCTCTCTTTAATCCTCTAGAATATATCCTTTATTAATAAGCTCTCTTTCTATACTTTCTAGAGATTCATTGGTTTCTGCAGCTATGGTATGAAGATGCATTCCTCCTGTTAAAGCAGATAACGGCTCTGCATTATATTTTTCAAAGGAAAGCATAAATTCCTCTAAGTCTGCCATAGTTTTTAGCATAAGATTACATCGTATTTCTCCATATAGAGGATGTTCTACAATCACATCCTGTACCCTTCCCCCGTACTTTATTATTGTTTTAAGCTCATCATACATTTTTTCTCTTGTATGACTTACAGCAATAATCTTCTTGATGTAATTATCTAACCCTTTATTTACTATATATCCTTCAGGAGTTGCTATTATATCCTTTCCCTCAGCTCTTAAAATAGCTATATCCTTTACTATTATCTGTCTTGTAACCCCATGGTCCCTAGCTAAATCCGTTCCCTTTAAGGGTCTTTGTGAATTCAATAAAGAAGCATATATCAATTCTCTTCTATCATTTGAGCTCATATTTCTCTCCCCTTTTAACTTTAATTTCTATTATCAGCATATTTTAATATCCTTAAAGGTAAAGTTTCCACTGCATTTAACTCATGATGGTTCTCTACTGCATATAAAAACCCACTGCTATAACTATAACCCAAATCCTTAAGAAGTCTAATCCCCTCCTTAGGATGATAATAGTAAATATACACTGCATTAAATTTAGTTAATCTCTTAATCTTATCTCTGGTGAGCTTGCTAAGCAGCACCACTATAGATTTTTTTATTATATTTAATGGATAAACCTGCTTTCCAACATCATGAAGAAGAGAAAGCTTTATTATATCTTCCTTAGATATCTCCATATTATCAGTGTATTTCTTTAGACTTTCATAATAGGCCTCTGCATCCTTTGCCACTCTTATGGCATGATGTCGATCCACCTTTGTCATTTTATCAAATAATGCTCTTTCCTCTTTATTTAGATATCTTATTAAATACTTTTCATCCACCTTTGTAAAAAAAGAACTTATAGCCCAATAAAACTGCTTAATCCTGTATCTAGCCATAACTTTCTCCTTTGTACTGTTTTTAATCTTATAAACTAACAATCAATATAATTATATCATATAAATTTGTAAATGATTTATGGCCTATTAGTTATATTTATATAGGCATCTTCTATATAACCTTGACAATCTTATCCATATACCTTATGTTAGTATATAACTTTTGACTTCATATAAAAGACTTATAATATTGAGCAAAAGAATAATGCATAAATGGAGGTAATTTAATGATAAAGAAGCTTTCAATACTACTTGCTACAGCATTAATTATAATTACCATGGCATCTGCCTGCAGTAAGGAAAAGGGCATAGGCACTTCCTCCGATAAAAGCTTTATGACAATTTCTTCAGAAGAAGCAAAAAGGATCATGGAAAATGAAGAAAACTATATTATATTGGATGTAAGAACAGAAGAAGAATACAAAAAAAGCCACATACCAGAGGCCATAAATATTCCTAACGAGGAAATAACAATAGAAACTACTAATAAGCTTACAGATAAAGATCAATTAATATTGGTATACTGCAGAAGTGGAAATAGAAGTAAAGAAGCTTCTAAGAAATTAGTAAAGCTAGGTTATACTAATGTTTATGACTTTGGTGGGATAAATGATTGGAAATACGATATTGAACAAGAGCCTAAGTAAAGAAGAGAATACTAAATAGAATAATAAATAAAAAAAAGAAAAACTGCAAAACCAACGTTTTGCAGTTTCTTTTTTGGTGGAGATAAAGAGATTCGAACTCTTGACCCCCTGCGTGCAAGGCAGGTGCTCTCCCAGCTGAGCTATACCCCCAAGTATCAGCTTAAAAAGCTGATATGGTGGACCTTCAGGGACTCGAACCCCGGACCTACCGGTTATGAGCCGGTTGCTCTAACCAACTGAGCTAAAGATCCTTAAGACCCGGCAACGTCCTACTCTCCCACAGGGCCTCCCCTGCAGTACCATCGGCCCTATGAAGCTTAACCGTCGTGTTCGGAATGGGAACGGGTGTTACCTTCATGGCATT
>JAEXSY010000436.1 GCA_023440105.1 Bacillota bacterium | reverse complement strand
ATGAACCACGATGGAACAGAACCATCCAAAAACAGAATAAAATTTCGCTGCCCTCTGGCCAGCCGTAAATATGGCTGCTCCTGCAGCACACCGTGCTCAGATTCAAAGTATGGTAGAACCGTTCACATTCAGATGAAGGACAACCCAAGATTGATTAATATGCCACCAAGAGATAGTGAGAAATGGAGAATCGAGTTTAATGCGAGGACATCTGTGGAACGCTCGAACAAGCGTGAGAAAATAGACTACTTAATAGAAAACGGCAGACACCGCTCCTCGAAGATGTGGTACTGCCGCCTCTTTGGCATCATGACGCTTCAACATCTCAATGCCTGGGATCTGCCTTTTAAGTCAGATCTCAAAATAAAACTCTTGCAAGCTGCATAAACTTGCAATTCTATTTTAAAACATAGCGGCAGCTATGTCTATTTGTCATGCACATTTTTTTAAATTTTCCACTTCTCAGTTACTTTTGAGGACAATATTCACTTTTCTAAGGTTGTTACTTAGTAAAACTGTTACAATCTTTCATGATTCCGAGAGATCATCCTAAGCTATTATTTACTTCCTGCAACTAGTGCTGCTAGCGCAATTGAATTAAACTTAGTTTCATAGCTATCTGCCCTTGAAGTTAATATAACAGGAGCAGAAGTTCCTACGAGGATTCCTCCATGCTTAGTTTTTGTCGTATATGTAAGTGCCTTATATAAAATATTGCCACTTTCTATATTAGGCATTAACAGAATATCTGCTCTTCCTGCAACTGGTCCTGATATTTTTTTATGTTCTGCCGCTTCTCTGGATATAGCAATATCCATAGCGAGAGGACCGTCTACTACACAACCTTTTATTTGACCTCTTTCATTCATTTTTGATAGTATAGCTGCGTCTACTGTAGCAGGCATATCAAGATTTACCACTTCAACAGCACTTAGTGCAGCAACCTTAGGCTCTTCTATTCCTAAAGCCCTAGCTACTCCTACTGAATTATTAATTATATCAACCTTTGCCTTTAAATCTGGATACATATTAAAAGAAACATCAGTTAATAAAATAAGTCTATCAATACCCTCTATTTCAAATACAGCTACATGAGACATGCGCTTACCCGTTCTAAGGCCTATTTCTTTGTTTAAAATGCTTCTTAAAAAAGTTGCTGTATCTACAAGCCCTTTCATTACCATATCTGCATATCCTGTTGACACAAGCTCTACAGCTTTTAAAGCAGCTTTCTTAACATCCTTTTCTTCAACAATTTCAAAATGGGATAAATCCATACTTAGATTCGATGCAATAGCTTCTATTTTTTCTCTATCCCCTACAAGAACTGCATCAGCAATTCCCATTTTTTTCGCTTCAGTTATTGCTTCAAGGACAGGTTTATCCTGTGCTACTGCTACTGCTACCTTTTTAATTGCTCTTATTCTTGCGTTCTCTAATAATTGTCCATAATTACTCACACTAAACTACCTCTTCTTCATATATTTTAACTTTCTTCTACTAAAAGAACTTTTTAGACTCTATAAGCTAATAATTTCATCTCATTTTCTCTAGGCACAATTTTAATCTTTACTATAAAAGTTATTGTTTTTTCATCAATCTAGTGTTTAATAGTCTTCTTATTTTAATTCGTAGTAATGTAAAATGAGGTATTAAACTTCAATTTTAAATATTAAAGGGTAGGCTGCCAAAGTACTGGTCACCCTCCCTTCATAATCATACCTAAATAGCAACAATGGACTTTCATTATATGAATTAAATTAAGTAAAAATTATTTAATTGTTACATATAATAAAATTACCTGGCGTTATAAATATAGAAAGATGGATTGTTTTTAAAGTCAACCCTCATTGTTACTCATATATTGGTATATACTTACTTATATTTTTGTAGAATATATGCATAACTTTACTAATTATAATCATAAACACCTTTTTTAGTTTTTCTTCCAAGCCAATTCGCTCTCACATATTTTCTCATAAGGCTGTGTGCTCTATACTTGTTGTCTCCAGTTTCATTGTATAGAACATCCATTATAGCTAGACAAACATCCAGACCAACAAGATCTCCTAAAGCTAAAGGTCCCATAGGATGATTAGCACCAAGCCTCATGGCCTTATCTATATCCTCTGGGCTTGCAAGTCCTTCTGCCATTATTCCAAAAGCTTCATTAATCATAGGTATAAGTATTCTGTTAACTACAAAACCAGGAGCTTCGGCTACCTCTACAGGATCCTTACCTATAGCAATGGAAACTTCCTTTACCTTATCAAAGGTTTCCTGAGAGGTTGCCATTCCTTTTATTATTTCTACGAGCTTCATAACCTGTGCTGGATTGAAGAAGTGCATTCCTATAACCTTATCTGGTCTCATAGTAGCTGAGGCCACCTCAGTGATTGACAGTGATGAAGTATTGGTAGCTAAAATTGTTTCCTCTTTGCAAATCTTATCTAGCTCACTAAATATTTCCTTTTTAATCTTCATATTTTCTACTGCAGCTTCTACTACCAGGTCACAGTCAGCAGCTAGATTAAGGTCTGTAGTTCCTGATATTCTAGATAATATTGCTTCCTTATCCTCTTCAGACATCTTTCCCTTAGCAACTAATTTCTCGAGTCCTTTTCTTATACCAGCTAAACCTCCATCTACAAATTCATTCTTTATATCTCGTACAATAACCTCATAACCCTTTTGTGCAAAGGTCTGAGCTATGCCAGAGCCCATAGTACCAGCGCCAAGAACCATTATCTTCATTATTAAACTTCTCCCTTCAATAATATATATCATATAAAAGTTACTTTTTTATAGTTAATGGGGCATTTTTTCCTACAGCTAAATTTATAAGTTCATTTTGAAATGCCTTCAATAAGGCTTTTTCTAATACCATTTCTTCATTAAAATTATCAATATCTCTGCATACTGCAAAAACTTTTTGGATATCTCCATCGATGGTTTTATATGTTAAAGTAACATTCGGCTTGTCATATTCTACTTTTTCTACTCTTATAGCTAATGACATATTGGCATATTCCCCGTCATAGATAAGCTTTGTCATGGATTGAAGCTTAGCACATACCTTGCTAGGATCATGTATGAAAATAAGCTCGTCTCCTACCTTATATTTACTCATATCTAACCTCCCATCTGTAAGAAAACTATCTTTTTAACTAATATTAGTTTGCCTCTTTCAGAGCCTTAGCTTGAGCAATAATTTCAGGAATAACCTTATTTAAGTCCCCAACAACAGCTAAATCAGCTACTTTCATAATTGGAGCACTTTCATCCTTATTAATTGCAATAATGTAATCAGAATCCTGCATTCCAGCTAAGTGCTGTATTGCTCCAGAAATACCACAAGCAATATATATAGTAGGTCTTACAGTCTTACCTGTTTGTCCAACCTGATAGTCCTTCAGTCTCCAGCCGCTATCTACTGCTGCTCTAGAAGCTCCTACAGTTCCACCTAATGCTTCTGCTAAATCCTCTAAAAGCTTGAAGTTCTCTTTATCACCGACACCTCTACCCCCGGAAACAATTATATTAGCTTCGGCAATATCAGCAATTTCCCTATGCTCTTTGTGAACCTCTATAATTTCAGTTCTTATATCCTCAGCCTTTAAATTAACCTCTACCTTCTCGATAGCTCCTTTATTGAAAGGATTTTTCACCTTCTCAAAAACTCCAGGTCTTACAGTAGCCATCTGTGGTCTGTGGTTTTCACAGGCTATGGTAGCCATGATATTTCCACCGAAGGCAGGTCTTGTAGCTAGTAAGAACTTTGTATCAGTATCTACATCAAGGCCTGTACAGTCAGCAGTCAGTCCAGTACCAAGAGTTGCTGCTACTCTAGGTCCTAGATCTCTTCCTATGAAGGTTGCTCCTATAAAGAGTACCTCTGGTTTCTTTTCCTTTACTAAATCACAGATTACCTTTGTGTATCCGTCAGTAGTATATCTTGAAAGGAGCGGATGATTTGCGACTATTACCTCATCAGCACCATGAGCTATAAGATCATCAGTTAAATTTTCTACTTTTTCACCTAATAAAAGTGCTGTAAGCTTAACACCTATTTTATCAGCTATTTTTTTGCCTTCTCCTAGGAGCTCTAGGGATACCTTTTGAAGCTTACCTTCTCTCTGCTCTGCAAAAACCCATACGCC
>JAEXSY010000419.1 GCA_023440105.1 Bacillota bacterium | reverse complement strand
GTATAATAGCGCTATCAGCACTCTTGCTACAAAAGAAGGGGTAGGTGACAGTGTTGTCTCAATTCACCCTGAAAGAGCTATAAGAGAGATAAGGGATGAGGTAAGAGTAGCTTTATCGAAGAGCTTTGGGGAGAACACTCTGACACTACCAGAAGATTTTCAGGTGGAGATAAGCTATAAGAATCATCAGACTGCTTATAAAATGTCCTTTTATCCTGGTGCTTCCTTAAAAGATGAACATACAATAGCTTTTAAGGCAGAAGACTATTATGAAGTGTTGAGATTTCTGCACTTTGTTTCATGAGTAATAAAATTTATGAGGAGCCTTGAAGATTAATTCGGGGCTCTTCAATAGTTTATGGAGGATCAGCAGATTTATTAGCAGTAGCAATATTTCTTGCATTTATCCATGGCTTGCTTTAATGGGAGGAGAAGATAAATTAGTGTTGAAAAAGGGTGTCACCAGAAGAAATATAGGAAATAAGGATAATAAATGCAGGATTTGATGCATTTATTAGCATAGTACAGGAAAAATCTATAGAAATAATATGGAATAAGTGTTACTATAAGGAAGAGGGACTGATATTTTCAAGATAAAATCAATCATGGGGCAGAAGCTTATTTTTCTACCTTAAGGGAAAATAAGTAAATTTGTTCTGACCTTAAGGAGTGAAACAATGGTAAATAAAGTTAAGATTACAGAAACAGCTTTAAGGGATGGGCATCAATCTCTTATTGCTACACGGCTAAGCACTAAGGAAATATTGCCTATTCTTGAAAAAATGGATAGCGCCGGATACTATTCCTTAGAGGTTTGGGGGGGAGCTACCTTTGATGCTTGCCTTAGGTATCTTAAGGAGGATCCCTGGGAGAGGCTTAGAGAAATGCGTAAGATAGTAAAGAACACTAAGCTGCAGATGCTCTTAAGAGGTCAAAACCTTCTTGGATATAAGCATTATCCCGATGATGTGGTAGAGGAATTTATAAACAAGTCCGTTGTAAACGGTATCGACATAATTAGGGTATTTGATGCCCTTAACGACATAAGAAATATGCAGACTTCCATAAGCGCAATAAAAAAAGCAGGGGCTCATTGCCAGTGTGCTTTAAGTTACACTATTAGCCCTGTTCATACAATAGAGTACTTTGTGGAGCTGGCAAAGAAGCTAGAAGGCTTAGGGGCAGATTCTATATGCGTAAAGGACATGGCTGGAATACTCACGCCCTACAAAGCTTATGAGCTGGTAAAGGAGCTTAAGACAGCAGTTAATATACCCATTGAGCTCCATACTCACTGTACTGGTGGCACTGCATCTATGACTTATCTAAAGGCTGCAGAGGCAGGGGTCGATATTATAGATACAGCAATATCTCCCTTTGGAGAAGGAACCTCACAGCCTGCTACAGAGGCTGTTGCTATAACTCTTTCTGAAGGAGAGAGAGGAACTGATCTTGATATAAAGCTCTTAGGAGAAATTGCAGATTATTTTAAGCCTATAAAAGAAAGATACAGGGAAGAGGGAGTATTTAATCCAAAGGTAATGGATGTGGAGCCGAAGACACTTTCCTATCAGGTACCGGGAGGTATGCTTTCCAATCTTTTATCACAGCTAAAGCAGCAGGGGGCTTTAAATAGATATGAGGAAGTATTAAGGGAAATTCCAAGGGTAAGAGATGATTTAGGCTATCCACCGCTAGTTACCCCTTTAAGTCAGATGGTAGGAACTCAAGCTCTTTTCAATGTTCTGTCAGGGGAGAGGTATAAGCTTATTCCAAAGGAGATAAAGGAATATGTTAAAGGGCTTTATGGTAAGTCTCCAGCTCCCATAAGTAGAGAAATAAAGGAGAAGATTATTGGGGATGAAGAGGTAATAACTATAAGACCTGCAGACCTGTTAGAGCCAGGACTTGAAAAGGGAAGACAGGAAGCTGGAGTAATGGCAAAATCCATGGAGGATGTTTTATCCTATATTCTCTTTCCTCAGGTGGCTGCAGATTACTTCAAGTTTAGAGATGGTCTTTCAGAGGCTCCGCTGGAGAAAAAAGCGGAGGAAGAAGTCCATTATATTACTGTTACCATGTAATGAGCTCTATGAAAGATAAATTTGCTAGGTGGTGAATTGTTAATGGGATTACTAGATAGGCTAAGAGAGTTGATGGTAGGTAAGAAAGAGGATTCATTTACCACAGCTTTGGAGGATAATAAATCAAACCTTATAGATGATCAGGCAGAACTTGAAATAGATGAAGAGGATAAGCTGGTAGTTGCTCTTGCTGCTTCAATAATGGCTGGTAAGGATAAAAATAATTCATATTATCATATAACTAAAATAAGAAGAATTAAATAACCATAATTCTTAAGCTATATTCAAAAAGAAGGTAAATTGGGGGGCAAAGATGAAAAAGTATATTATCAAGCTAAATAATAAGGTCTATGAGGTTGAGATGGAGGAAGTAACCTCAGAGGAAAGTAGCAAGCGATCTCAAGAGACAGTGTTAAAAAGTAATAACACTACCCAGCAAAAGGAAGTAGCTGCCAGTGGAGCGGAAAAAATTGAGGCTCCTATGCCAGGAACAATCCTTTCTGTAAAGGTGAAGGTAGGAGACATAGTTAAAAAGGGTGATTTACTTTTAATACTGGAAGCAATGAAGATGGAAAATGAAATTGTTTCACCAGTAGATGGAAGAGTTTCTCATGTAGGGGTAAATAGTGGAGCTACGGTAAACCCTGGAGATATTCTTATAACTATAGGATAAGGGGGATTTTCATAGTGGAAACTTTAATAGCTGGAATAACAGCTTTATCTTTGAAACAGGTTATAATGTGGATAGTGGGAGGAGTGCTCATTTATCTTGCAATTAAAAAGGAATTTGAGCCTGCACTGCTCCTTCCCATGGGCTTTGGAGCAATTCTTGTTAACTTTCCCTCCACGGGAGTTTTAACTCAGATTGTAGGAGGAACTGAGGTGGAAGGAATCCTTGAGTTTCTCTTTAATGGTGGAATTGCCACAGAGCTGTTCCCTCTTTTGATTTTCATAGGAATTGGTGCGATGATAGACTTTGGACCTCTCCTTCAAAATCCCTTTATGCTGCTTTTTGGAGCAGCAGCTCAATTTGGAATTTTCTTCACCGTATGCATTGCAGCACTTTTTGGTGGCTTTACAATACAGGAAGCAGCTTCCATTGGTATTATAGGAGCAGCAGATGGTCCTACAAGTATATTTGTAACCTCTCAGCTGGCATACCATCTCTTGGGACCCGTAACTATAGCAGCCTATTCTTATATGGCCTTGGTACCTATAATTCAGCCCTTTGCTATCAAGCTGGTTACTACTAAAAAGGAAAGAAGTATAAGGATGAAGTATGAGGCAGCTGCTGTCTCTAAAACTACAAAGATATTATTCCCTATAGTAATAACGATAATTGCTGGTCTTATAGCACCTATATCCTTACCACTCATTGGTTTTTTGATGTTTGGTAACCTATTAAGAGAATGTGGAGTTTTGGACAGGCTTTCTTCATCAGCTCAAAATGAGCTGGTTAATATAGTAACTATTCTTTTAGGTATCACTATTGCAACGAAGATGACAGGAGAGGAGTTTCTCCAGTTTGATACATTATTGATTATTGGGCTTGGACTCATTGCTTTTATCGCTGATACCATAGGTGGTGTACTTTTTGCAAAGGTTATTAATATCTTTAGAAAGGCTTCAAACAAGCCTTTAATAAACCCAATGGTAGGAGCTGCAGGTATATCTGCTTTTCCAATGTCTGCTAGAGTTATTCAAAAGATGGCTCAAAAGGAAGATCCTCAGAACTTTGTGCTGATGTATGCAGTGGGTGCCAATGTAGCAGGACAGATAGCCTCTGTTATAGCTGGTGGACTTATACTGGCTTATTTTATGTAATCATCAAAGGAGGATGAGGAGATGAATCTTAGTAAGAACTTCCCGGTTTTTTTGGACGGATTGGAGCTTATGGCTTTTGGTATGATAGGAATATTTCTAGTTTTGATTATTATATTTTTTAGTATAAAAATTTTATTAAAGGTATTTCCTCCAAAATAAGCTTTTATTAAGGGATGAATAAAAATGGGCTTCGCTTTAACGATTTATGGATCGTTAGCGAAGCCCATTAAAATTTTACATTGCTTTATAATATATATTAGCTTCTCTTTGAAAATTGATTCCTGCATTTAGGACATGTTACAGTGATTTTTCCTTGACCCTTTGGAACTCTAAGAGTCTGTCTGCAGCTAGGGCAGGTAAAGTATTTATGTTCCTTATCCTTTACTCCCTTAGTGAAGGTAGTAAACTGCTTCTTCAAAGGAAGCCAGGTCTTTTCTTTAATTGGATTCCAGAAGCTTAAAAACTTCATATTCTCAGCGGCTCTTTTATAGGTGTTTCTAGATAAGATTCTGAAATAGGTCAATATAATTAGAGCCATGGATAGCAGATTGATGAAATATATATTAGTAGCAGAAGATATAAGGCTTAATAAAACTCCAATGATTAGTAACGCAATGGAGAGCTGATCAACTCCGTATCTTCCATACATAAATCTTCTTAGAAAATTCATTTTAAACACCTCTTTATCAATTTTAGGTCACCTTTCAAAGACAAGGGAACAATAAATATTATAACATTAATTGAGAAAAATTAATTAGCTTTTATTATTTTATTGTTCAAGCTGCAGTGATGGCTTGTTTAATATTTCCATGAATTCTTCACCAGTGATTGTTTCCTTTTGAAGGAGATAGTCTGCGAGCTCATGGAGCTTATTAATATTATCCTTTAATATGGTATAAGCTTTATCATAAGCGTTATTAATTATATACATTACCTCTTCATCAATTCTTCTGGAGGTTTCTGGAGAGCAGGCAAGAGAAGCATCCCCTCCTAGATATTGATTAGAGACAGTTTCTAAGGCTGTCATTCCGAAGTTATCGCTCATACCTAATCTTGTTATCATAGCTCTAGCAAGCTTTGTAGCCTGCTCGATATCATTTGAGGCCCCAGAGGTTATGGAGTTAAATATCAATGCTTCTGCAGCTCTTCCACCGGTATAAGTAGTTATCTTGTTTATAAGCATTTCCTTAGACATTAAGAATTTTTCCTCTTCCTCTACCTGCATGGTGTAACCAAGAGCACCAGAGGTTCTTGGGATTATTGTAATCTTATGGACAGGAGCAGAATCAGATTGCTTTGCAGCTACCAGTGCATGACCGATTTCATGGTAAGCGATGATTTTCTTTTCCTTTTCAGAAATTACAGCATTCTTTCTTTGATAGCCGGCAATAACAACCTCTACAGATTCCTCTAGGTCACTTTGATATACAATATTTCTTCCTAATCTAACAGCTCTAAGAGCACCTTCATTAATTATGTTTGCAAGATCTGCTCCTGATGCCCCTGAGGTAGCCCTGGCTATAGCGTTATAATCAATATCCTCAGCTGTTTTAATATTTTTAGCGTGAACCTTAAGTATAGCTTCTCTTCCTGGAAGGTCTGGAAGCTCAACAGGTACACGGCGGTCAAAACGACCAGGTCTTAATAGTGCCTTATCGAGACTTTCTGGTCTGTTGGTGGCAGCAAGGATTACTACACCCTTCTTACCATCAAAGCCATCCATTTCTGTAAGCAGCTGATTTAAGGTTTGTTCTCTTTCATCATTACCAGACAAGCCACCGTTATCACGTTTTTTTCCTATAGTATCTATCTCATCGATAAATACGATACAAGGAGCTTTTTCCTGCGCCTGCTTAAATAAGTCTCTTACCTTAGCAGCACCCATACCAACAAACATCTCCACGAATTCTGAACCAGATATTGAGAAGAAAGGAACCTTAGCCTCTCCTGCTACAGCCTTAGCAAGTAATGTCTTTCCTGTTCCTGGAGGACCTACCAGAAGGGCACCCTTTGGAAGGGTAGCTCCAATTGCTTCATATTTCTTAGGGTTATGAAGGAAATCAACAATCTCTGTAAGGGCTTCCTTTGCTTCATCCTGTCCAGCTACATCCTTGAAGGTTTTCCCTGTTTGCGCCTCTACATATATTTTTGCATTGCTTTTACCAAAGGATAAGGCATTACCACCACCCATTCTCTTGGCCATGGAACGAGACAACAGCTGACCAAGAGCAATGAATATAAGCATAGGGAATATCCAGGTGGTAATCAAGCTTGTAAGAGGGGAGGCCTCTTTAGGTATTACCTTGGAAAAGGACACTCCGGAATCATGGAGTCTATCTGTAAGATCTGGATCATTCATAGCTCCAGTGATAAATACTTTTTCTTTATCTTCTGTATCCTTTGTCTTAAAGGCAATCTCATTATCATCGATTTCTACTTTTGTTACATTGCCTTTTTCAATTTCAGTAAGGAAGGTACCATAATCAACTTCTGTAATTTTTCTATTTAAAATTGATGGAAACACATAGGAGTTAAGCAGCATTACAATAATTAGGGTAACAAAATAATAGTATATAAGTGGTTTTTTATTTTGTTTTTTTTCTTTCATATATTTATTTCTCCTTTATTTTCAATAAATAATCCTATATTAAGAGGTTATTAATACTATATTATAAAGTTAAGAGCCTTGTGTCAATAGGATGCTGGTGATATTATACTTAATTTTCTGTAATTAGCAGGATCAAAAGCTATTTTAAATTGATCTAATAATATATAATGTTAACAGTGTTATAAATTATAATCTAATAAAGTGAAGCATTTGTGAACAGAGCATATAGATTCACTAAAATTCATTAAATAACAGGAGGTATAATGAAAACCTTATATGTATCAGACTTGGATGGAACACTTTTAAATAGCAATTCTATTGTGTCAGAAAACAGTAAGCAAATAATTAATAGAGGAATATCCAAGGGAGTATTATTTTCTGTAGCAACAGCTAGAACCCCAGCTACGGTGATGAATCTTTTAGAGGATGTGAATATACAGCTTCCTATGGTTTTGATGACGGGAGCCTTAACCTATGATAAGCATAGAAATATTTATACCGATGTAAGGAGTTTTACTAGAGAAACTACAGAGGCGATTATTGAAATTTTAGAGGCTAAGGGATTATCTGCTTTCGTCTATACAGTAGATAACAATCATTTAAGAGTTTTTTATAAAGAAGCAACTAATGAATTGGAAAGGAATTTCATTAAGGAGCGAGAAGGTACGCCTTATAAAACCTTCATTATTACTAAAAGCTATTACAATATTTCTCATAGCTCTGAAACTGTATTATTTTTTATAATGGATGACTTTAATAAAGTGGATTCCGTAAGAGAGAAATTAAAGAATATTAAAGGGATTAATACCTTCTGCTACAGAGATATCTTCGATACCTCAAAAGGCTATTTAGAAGTCTTTTCCCAGGGGACCTCCAAGGCTGAGGCTATAACAAGACTTGCCTCTGCAGCAGCAGCTGATAGACTTGTAGTTTTTGGAGATAACTTAAATGATATACCTATGTTTAATATAGCTGACGAGTGCTATGCCACAGAAAATGCCTTTCCTGAGGTAAAGGCAGAGGCCACAGGAATAATTAAAAGCAATGACCAAGATGGAGTGGCAGAGTTTTTGAGAACAAAGTATAGATTATAATGGTAAAAAGTGAGCGTAATGTTAAATTAGGGGCTTAATATTTAGCTTATTGTGAAAAGTTATTCTTTAGCCTTTTATCCATTGAATAAATGCTGTAGAGGTGTATAATATAATCTGAATGCATTTAAAAGCTAGTTGATCATTACACATTAGAAGGTGGATAATACTATGGAAATTTTACATGAGTTTTTAACTAACCTCGTTAATATTGCAATAACTCTTTTTGAACTTATAGGTGTTATAATAATTATTATTTCAGGAATTAAAGGGGTAATTGGATATCTTCGAAATGATCCACTTACTCGTCTGAATTTAGCAAAGGGAATGGCAATGGGTCTAGAATTTAAGCTGGGAAGTGAAATACTTCGTACAGTAATAGTCCATAAGTTCTCGGAGATTGCTGTAGTGGGAGCTATTGTTATTTTGAGAGCAGCCTTAACCTTTATTATTCATTGGGAGATAAAGAACGAGGAATCAGAGCGCGAAGAGATGCTAGAAAAAGCAGAGGATATTAGTCCTAGACATAAGTTTAGGCCGATGCAGCTTATTGACAATATAAAGCCTCATAGATATCGCAGAATACATTAATCGAGATAATAAATATAAATCTTCTTAAGGAAGAGAGTGCTTTGTAAAGGTCATATAAAATTAAGGGGATAGAAATGAAGCATATTATAGATAAGCTTGATAGAGATGGGATATTGAATATAGAAGAGCTTAAAGAGCTCCTAAGTAATTGCTGTGAAGAAGATAGGGAATATCTCTTTGAGAAAGCTAGAGAAAAGTCTAGAAGCTTTTATGGCAATAAGGTATATTCTAGAGGTCTTATTGAGTTTACTAATTATTGCCGATGTAATTGCTATTACTGTGGAATTAGAGCTGGTAACTCAAAGGCTGATAGGTACAGGCTCACCAAGGAGGAAATTCTAAGCTGTTGCAGGGAAGGATATTCCTTAGGCTTTAGAACCTTTGTCCTTCAGGGCGGAGAGGATATGTATTATTCAGATGAAGACTATGTAGATATAATAAAATCTATAAAGGAACTTTACCCTGATTGTGCAATAACTCTTTCCATAGGAGAAAGAAGCTATTCCTCCTATAAAAAATATAGAGAGGCTGGGGCTGATAGATATCTGCTGCGCCATGAAACCTTTAATTCTGACCATTATGGAAAGCTTCATCCAAAGGAGCAGACAGCTGAGAATAGGCAAAAATGTCTTAAAAATCTAAAAGACCTTGGCTACCAGGTTGGTACAGGCATCATGGTAGGTTCTCCCTATCAAACGATAGATAATATAATTGAGGATCTTATGTTTATAAAAGACTTGCAGCCAGAGATGGTTGGTATTGGACCATTCCTTCCTCATCAGGATACACCCTTTAGAGATGAGCAAAAGGGAAGCTATGAGCTTACACTGCTCCTTATTGGAGTTATTAGACTTATGCTTCCGAAGGCACTGATTCCTTCAACTACAGCCCTGGGAACAATTAATCCACTAGGTAGAGAAAAGGGCATACTGGCTGGAGCCAATGTGGTAATGCCAAATCTATCGCCGGTAGCTGTGAGAAAAAAATACTCCTTATATGATAATAAAATATGCACGGGAGAAGAAGCTGCGGAATGTAGGCAGTGTCTCAGTGGCAGGATGAGGAATATAGGCTATGAGATTGTAGCTCATAGAGGAGATTATATAGATTATCAAAAGGATGTACCTTCTATAGGTAGTGGAGCAATAAAACATGTTATTAATATTGGATAAAAAAACTCTTTGATGGCTGAGCCTTCAAAGAGTTTTTTTCTTATGTGACGATATTGTAATATACCTGTCACGGTGCTGTCATATGAAGAAAGTATAATTAAATTATGTTAGGAAGTAATAAGCTGTTTAATTTTTTAATTACGTATATTGGTTATGAAGGAGGCTTTGATATGTTTAAAAAAGGCATAAAAAAAATTATAGCTCTTATGCTTATGATTATTGTATTGATGGGTTTATTTTTTACTGCTAAGGGTTATATTCTTTACAAAACCTCCATAAGTAAAATATCTATTGAAGAAGTTGTAAAGGACATAAAAGCTAAGGATAGCTATACTACCATAGATGAAATGCCGGAGGTTTATCGGGAAGCAGTGGTGGAGGTAGAAGATAAGAGGTTTTATAGTCATAATGGGATTGATCCTATTGCCATTGCCAGAGCCCTGTGGAATGATATAAAAGCAATGGCCTTTGTTGAGGGAGGAAGCACTATAACCCAGCAGCTGGCTAAAAACCTATATTTTTCTCAGGAAAAGAAGATAGAAAGAAAGGTTGCTGAGGTATTTATGGCTTTAGCAATAGAAGATAAGTATGATAAAGATGAAATATTAGAGCTATATGTTAATTCTATATATTTTGGAGAAGGCTATTATTCTATAGGAGATGCAAGCAGAGGCTATTTCAATAAGGAAGCCAAAGCCTTAACCTCCTATGAAAGTACTCTATTAGCTGGGATTCCTAATGCACCCTCTGTTTATTCACCCTCAGAGAATTATCAGCTGTCCAAGGAAAGACACAGACAGGTTTTAGACAGGTTGGTAGAAGGGAATAAGCTAAGTCAAGAAGAAGCAGATTTAATATTTGAAAATAAAGCTGAAGCAGGAGGTGGAACCAGTGACTGATAATAAACAATATCTAAAAAATGATAAAACGAATAAAGGATTAAAGGCTTTATGCAGACTATTAGTCTTTATGGCCGTAACCTTAGGGCTTATTATGAAGAGTCTACTAATCCCTACTGTGCTTATATGCATCAGCTGCTATATTGAAGATGTTTTTATTTAGCTTGCAGCCTCTATGGACTTGAGTTATAGTGAAATTACTGGAGTAATTTTTAAGGGGTTTAAGTAATGAAGATAGTTCAAGTGAAAAGCGTAAGAATTGGAGAAGGAATACCTAAGATATGTGTACCTATTGTAGGAGTAACAAGGGAAGATATAATAGCACAGGCAAGGAATATACTCCATGCTCCTGTAGATGTGGTAGAGTGGAGAGGGGATTACTTCTCAGGTATTTTACAAGAAGATAAAGCTTTAGATGCTCTTGCAATTCTTAGAGAAATTCTTCCTGATACTCCTCTGCTATTTACCTTTAGAACCTCTAAGGAGGGTGGAGTTAGGGATATATCTTTAGAGGAATACATAAAATTAAATAAAGTTATTCTTTCTTCAGGAATTCTTGACTTAATTGATGTTGAAGCATTTATTGGAGATGAGATTGTTAGTAATATAATTAATGAAGCTCATAGTAAAGGGGTCAAGGTTATTG
>JAEXSY010000406.1 GCA_023440105.1 Bacillota bacterium | reverse complement strand
GTTCATTATCGGTTAGTTCAGAATTAATGGACAACAGATCTGCAACTTTTTTTAGTGTTTCCTCCTGCTTTTCTGTTTTTATTTCAGGGAATACAATGCAAATAATTGAATACTTTTTCAGTAATAGATAGGAAAATCAGCCGAGTCAGTCAGCCTTGCTTTCCAAGCAAATAAACCTTCGGTAAAAATTTCCTTTGAGGTTGTAGGGATAAAATATACATTGATTACGTATAAACTAAGTAGAATAGTGTTTATTCTTAGTATAGAAAAAAACTAAATTTGTGTAGAATTGAATAATAGTTGCGAAACATTAAAAGGAAAAATTATACTCTGGAGATAATGATTATGAAAGATTATATCATAGCTGTGCTACCATGGATGATTATGGCTATTGTCATAGTAGTATTTGCAGTAAAATATTTAAAGAAAGTAGCTAATAAAAATGGGATTGTTGTAAATTATATAATAAAAGGAATGAGAATTGGAACATTTGTTGGTATGTTACTTGGCTTCTTGGATGTAATTCCACTATGGACTGGTATTTGTCTAGGTATGCTGATAGGGATTGTTTCTGGCATAGATATTAGTGTAATTTGAATTTCATTTTTGTATGTTTAATATCTGAAAGAAAGAAGGAAGCAAAATGAAAAAAGTGAATGCTGTACTTTTAGCGATACTTATACTGCTTTTTGCTGGATGTGGTGAAAAATTTTCTGAAAGAGATGATGGAGACCATAAGCCTGTGGAACAAAAGGAGGTAACTGTAAAAGATAGTGATGAGGGAGAGGATACTCAGAAAGTTGATGCGTCCAAAACAGATATTTCTGAGCCTGTTCCTGAATTAGTTAATCCACCAGATGAACCTTCCGAGCCTGAGTCAACGAATACATCAAGTGAAGCTACAGAAGAAGAGACCTCACCTAAGGAAAAAAATGGGCTGTTAGATCTAGACAACAGTAAGCAGGGATACGGTCAGGGAATTCACGTAGATGAAAATAACCGTCCCATTGGAGCACTTGACATGCAGAAAAAGTATGGAAAGCATGATGCAATTTTTATTGGTGAAATGAAAAATAATATATATCTAACCTTCGATGAAGGATATGAAAATGGCTTTACCGCTCAAATACTTGATGTGCTCAAAGAGAAAAACTGTAGTGCTGTATTCTTTATAACTATGCCATATGCTAAAAGCAACCCAGAGCTAGTAAAAAGGATGATAGATGAGGGGCATGTACTTGGAAACCACAGCGTAAGCCATCTTTCCATGCCTACCCTAACCGTTGAGAAGGCGACCGCAGAAATTAGGTACCTTCATGAATATATAAAAGAGACATACAATTATGAGATGTATCTCTTCAGGCCCCCCATGGGTGAGTTTTCAGAAAGAACACTCGAACTAACCAGTGAGCTAGGATATAAAACTATGCTGTGGAGCTTTGCTTACATGGACTACGATACCTCTAATCAACCAGAAATAGAGGCTGCATACGAAAGGGTTACAGGAGCACACCATAAAGGAGCTGTGTATCTTTTGCACGCAATATCTGAAACCAATACAAAGATTCTCGGTAGGGTTATTGATGACTTTAGGCAGAAGGGGTATACTGTAGGTGCTTATACTAGATAAAAATCTGATGATTTATCGGATAGTGCAAAAGATCAGTAGATATGTGTTAATACACAAGCTCTACTGATCTTTTCTTATTTCCAATTATCTTATTAGGCATGTACCTACATTAAGTAGTACATGCCGAAAAGTTATTATTAATTATTCGCTCCATGATGGACTGGTTCTGTAGAATCATCAATAGGATATACCTCCCTGCATTCTATTTTTCTGAGGCAGGTACTGCCAGAAAGATTATGGAGCTAATATCGGTACCTAAAAACATTGAAGTATCAGAAACAGATAGTAAGCTTCAGAAAATAGAAAAAGCTAATAGAATAGCTTATAATGATATACAGATAGAGGCTATTAAATGTGCTGTTCAGTCAAAGGTAATGGTTCTTACGGGTGATCCTGTAACAGGAAAGACCACTACTACCCTAGGAATAATCAATATCTATAAGGAGCTTAGTTATAGAGTAATTCTTGCTGCTCCAACAGGTAGAGCTGCAAAAAGTATGTCTGAAGCAACCGGAATGGAGGATAAGACTATCCACAGACTTTTAGAGTACAAGCCACCTGAGGGATATCAAATTAATGAAGAAAAGCCTTTAGAGGGAGATGTACTTATCCTTGATGAATGCTCCATGATAGATATTATATTAATGTACAATCTCCTAAAGGCAGTACCAAAAGATATGACAGTTATCTTTGTAGGGGATACAGATCAGCTTTCATCTGTAGGAGCTGGTAATGTATTGAGAGACATAATAGAGTCAGAAGCTGTGCCAGTAGTTAAGCTTGAAAGGATATTCAGGCAGGCTATGGACAGTAGAATAATAACCAATGCACACAGGATTAACAAAGGCATGAGCATTGAAATGAGAAGCGGGTCTAATTCAGATTTCTACTTCATTGAAGAAAGTACTCCTGAGAAAGCTTCAGAGCTAATAGTAGATTTGTGCAGCAGAAGACTTCCTAAACATTATAGAATTGACCCTGTAAGAGATATTCAGGTTTTAACACCAATGCAGAGGGGAGAGGTAGGAGCTGTTAATTTGAACTTGGTTCTTCAGAGTACCCTGAATAAAAATGAAATAAAGCTCAGACGTGGAGGAATAGAGTACAGGCTTCGTGATAAAGTCATGCAGATTAAGAACAACTATGATAAAGAAGTTTTCAACGGTGATATAGGTACAATAGTATCGGTAAATACCGAGGATAGGAGTCTTGCAGTGGACTTTGAAGGTCGATCCATAGAGTATGACATATCTGAACTTGATGAACTCCAGCTTGCTTATGCAACCACAGTACATAAGAGCCAGGGGTCAGAGTACCCTGTGGTGGTGCTTCCTTTTATGATGACACATTATGTGATGCTTCAAAGGAATTTATTGTACACAGCTATAACAAGGGCTAAGAAACTGTTGGTTATTGTGGGAGAAAAGAAAGCTGTTTACTGTGCAATAAAGAATAACAGCGTGTTAAAGAGGAATACAAGGCTTTCAGAGAGATTAGCTAAAAAAGTGATATTAATATAGTATATTTACATGGTATATAAATACCCAAGGAGGAAAAATGAAAATATATTACCAAAAAAAGTATTTAAGTTTCTTCGGTTTTTTATTGGTAATTCTATTACTAACATCTTGTATCCCTGGCATAAAAAATATATTTAATTCATCTAATAAAGAATTTATAATCGATAAGGTACCTAAATATGTTACAGTAGGTGACTATAAGGTCGAGGTAGTAGATATTGCGTTGTACAATAATCTTGCCGTTGCTGCCTTCTTGGTGGAATCATTAACAGATAAGGATTATAATTGTTATGTGAATTTTTTATCAAAAACAGACCTAGCAGGATATTCCCAACTGTATGAGAAGAATATCTCACAAAATAAAAAGCTTATTGTTAATTTTATTAACTTTGCTAGAGGAAATATAATAAATAACATAGAGGCAAAATAAGTTTTACAGATTTAAGCAATAAAGTTCTGTATGAAACGGATAAATTTACCGTAGATAATTCTTACGAAAAGTTAACAGACTTATTCTATGGTGAAGCTATAGGTAAAACATTTAATATGTCTACAGTCAACATAAATATATTTGGTGCTGTATTCACTGAAGAGGGAGCATATATCAATTTTGATTGTTGCATGTCTGAAGAAGAATATAGAAAAGATTCCCCATTGGGTACAGATAATATTTTTTTTACCATAGGAGACAGTTTAGTAGAATATTCGCCGGTTTTAACATATGGCTTAGGAATAGATGGGTATACTGCTCAATACGGATATGATGACTATATATACTACATAGAAAATTCATTATTTATGCTACCATCCGAAACTATTAAGAATATGAATGATATAACCATAACCATGTATGATAGAAGAAATAATACGAATCTCGGTTCTTTTACTATAAAAAATCATAGTGTCCAGGAATATAAGGATTAATATATATTTTTTGTAATGTACCTTTTAAATTATCCATAGGAAAGAAACGAAGTTCTTGGCTATGCCAGGGTTCACTATCATATATAACAAAATAAGGCTCTTACCCCGGGGGGGATACCCCCTAAAAAATAAGAAATTTTTCTACCCCCCAGGGGGTAATCTTACATCTATACACCAACCCCCCTCTAATACTTTTGTTATGTAGTATAAATTTTTTGTCCCAAGGCACGTTGAGGTGGTCACTTTCCTTGTCAAGGACTGATAAGGACGAAGAGAAGGAATTAGTGCCACCCATGCAAGGGACGTCCAAGAGAACGGCATTTGGTTCGATTGGAAACGGCCTACTGCTGAGGCGGTTGTAATGCTTTCCCATAAAAATTTAGATGTGAAATCCAAGTAAATGTAGAATAGAGAAAACAAAAATGTTAGAAGAGAAATTAATAGATGAATATTCATATTGTTCTTGTTCTGCGGCAAAAGAAGTGGTTTACAGTTTTATAGAGTTGCGAAATATTATGGATAAGATATTTAAAAAGAGTAAAAATATAACCATAACTAAGATAAAAATTATGGTATAATCCCATATTAGGTAATTGTTAAATGTTTTTCTCTCTTGATGTGGATAACAGTACGCTATGCAAGGAGAGAAAATAATGGATTTTAGACATATTTTAATAAGCCGGGCAAAACCAAGACATAAAGTTCAACATGGATGGAATTTATATAGAAAAGCAATAAAATCCAGAAAAATCACTGGTTTTAGCAATTTAATAATTGCCTAATATTTTTATGTATATAGGAGGATATTGAAATGTACGACATAATTATTATTGGCGCAGGACCGGCTGGTATTAGCGCAGCTGTTTATGGGAAAAGCAGAGGGAAAAAAGTATTGGTGCTGGAAAAGAAACAGGTGGGTGGTTTGATTGGAACGGTATCTATAGATTTGCGAACTAGTGTCTCCAACTTTTCGCAAATTATTTTCTCCTTAAATCTCTTGTTGCTTGCGAATTATAATCTACATTTGCATTTTATTGACTCTAATTTTTGTATATTCTAGTCTTCA
>JAEXSY010000368.1 GCA_023440105.1 Bacillota bacterium | reverse complement strand
CAGTAAGAAAGGACATGCAGATGATATTTCAGGATCCTTACGGCTCATTAAATCCAAGGATTAAGGTTGAGGACTTAATAGCAGAGCCGCTGCTTATTCACACTAAAATGTCCTCGAGAGAAAGATTGAAAAAGGTTCATGAGCTATTAGAGGTAGTGGGCTTAAATTATCTTCATGGAGAAAGATATCCCCATGAATTTTCAGGAGGTCAGAGGCAGAGGATAGGGATAGCCCGTGCTTTAACGGTGAATCCAAAGCTTATAATTGCCGATGAACCGGTATCTGCCTTAGATGTTTCCATTCAGGCACAGGTTCTTAATCTTCTTCAAAGGCTGCAGGAGGAGTTTAAACTCACCTATGTATTCATCTCCCATGATTTATCCGTGGTAGAGATGATATCTGACAGGATTGGTGTGATGTATCTAGGAGTTAATGTAGAGCTTGCACCGAAGAAAAAGCTTTATTCCATTCCTATGCACCCCTATACAAGGGCCCTATTATCTGCTGTGCCTGTTACAGACCCAGCTAAGAAAAAGAAGAGGCTTTTATTAAAGGGAGATCCACCTAGCGCAGTTAATCCACCTTCTGGCTGTGTATTCCACACCCGCTGTCCTTATGCTACAGAAAAATGCAGGCAGGTAGAGCCAGAGGCACTTTTGGTAGGAGAAGGTCACATGGTAAAGTGTCATTATCCAGGGATTGGAGCAGCGGAATAATAGACTTTTATAAAGTACAAGAATTATGAAATGGAGATTTTATTATGTTCATTGAAGAGAGATTAGAGGCTATAGTGCAGACCCTTCAAATGGTAGGCTCTGTAAAGGTAAAGGATTTGAGTGTTAGATTTCAGGTAAGCGAGGATTGTATCCGTAAGGACCTTAAGGCTTTAGAAAATGAAGGCCTTCTAAAAAGAACCTATGGAGGAGCCATATTATCTAGAGATTATCCACTGAAAAGAGATGTTATAGACAGACTGGATATTAATTTAGATAAAAAGAGATTGATTGCTCAAAAAGCCTTTGAGCTGATTAAGGCTAATGAGACGATTTTTTTAGATATTTCCTCTACCAATATAATTTTAGCAGAGCTTTTAGCTGTATCGGATAAAAGACTCACGGTAGTCTCTAATATGATTGATATACTTCAAGCCTTATCTAAAAATCCATCAATTATTGTCATAGGAACAGGAGGAACCATGTATCGTACCATTAATGGCTTCATGGGAGCAGCTACCATAGAGGTGATAAAGCAGTATAGCTTTGACAGATCTTTCATAGGTACCTGCGGTATAGATATTGCCGACGGAACAATTACCACCCTGGGCGTTGAGGATGGGCTTACCAAAAAAGCTATAGTTAAAAGCAGCAGGCATAAGTACCTGGTCATGGAGCAGGATAAATTCACCTTTAATGATTCCTATAAATTTGCTCACCTTGACGATATTGATGGGATAGTTACAGATAGTAGGCCTGATCAAAATACCATGGAGGTCTTAAGCTCTGCTGGAGTGAAGCTTATTGTATAGTTATTAAAGTAATAGTATCTAGGAAGGGTAGGATATTATGATAGAAATCTGTAATAAGGAAAGTACTAAATATAAGGTTATATTTATTTCACAGGAAAATTTCAGAGAAGAGGAAGGGTATAGAAGCCTGGGGGATTTAATTAGCTATGATTATCTTAAAACCAGATTTATAGCAAAAGGGAAAGGGGATATTAATCTTTTCCTTGGAACCGGAAAGGTTAAGGAGCTAGATAGAATAAAGGTTAAAGAGATATTTGCTAAGGCTGCAAGAAATATGGAGGAGCATAATATTCAGGAGTTTGATGCTGATATCTCTATCTTTATTTCTCAATTTGGTTTATCTATTATAAAGGATATAGTTGAGGGGTTAATCCTGGGAAATTACAGCTACTCTGTAAAAGAGGAGATGAAAAGACAAAGGGTATATTTACAGGGGATTGCTGAAGATAATCTTCAGGAGGCAGAAAAGCTTATTAAAGAAAGTAAAAATATAGTTGAAGGTATAATATTTGCACGAAATGCTGTAAATGCTCCCGGTAACCTTTTAAGGCCTAAAGACTTTGCAGAAAAAATTAAAGGTCTTATGGAAGGTACAGCTATTAATGTAGAAATACTTAATCACGATAAAATAAAAGAGCTTGGACTAACTGCTCTAGACACCGTAGGAGATAGCAGTAGCTTTAAGCCTTATCTGGTTATTTTAAGCTATAGAGGAGAGGAAGCTTCCAAAGAAAGTCTGGCTCTTGTAGGTAAAGGAGTGACTGTTGATACAGGAGGCTACTGCCTTAAGCCCTCTTCCAGTATGCTGGGGATAAAGGGGGATATGGGCGGTGGAGCTGCGGTAGCTGGTGCCATTTATGCACTAGGGAAAAATAAAGCTAAGACCAATGTAATAGGTGTGATACCTATCTGTGAGAATAGAATATCCTCTGACAGCTATCTCCCTGGAGATGTGATTAATACCTATTCAGGAAAGACTGTAGAGATAGTAAATACCGATGCAGAAGGACGTTTAATACTGGCTGATGCCATCTCCTATGCTATAGATAAATACAATATTAATAAGGTTGTTGACATTGCAACCCTTACAGGAAGCGTGGTAAATATGTTTGGCTTTAGTGTGGCAGGAGTCCTAGCTAATAATGAAGAATTTTTTGAGATGTTTAAGGATTCCTACGAGCTAGCTGGCGAAAGATACTGGAGGCTTCCTATCTATGAAGAATATGAAAGAATGCTTAAAAGCACCATAGCGGATATAAAGAACCTAGGGAAAGCCTATAGCGGCACTATTACCGCCGGGCTATTCATAAGGGAATTTGTAAAGGAGCTGCCCTGGCTACATCTAGATATAGCTGGTACAGCTTGGGTGGATGACCCAATATTTCAGTATCAGGCTAAAGGAGCTACGGGAGCAGGAGTTTCATCCTTATACTATTTATCCATAAAAAATGGGGAGTGTTGACATGAAAGATAATTACATCTTAGAGATTTGTGTGGATTCTGTAGAGTCTGCCCTTGCAGCAAGTGAAGGAGGAGCAAACAGATTAG
This sequence comes from Bacillota bacterium, assembly GCA_023440105.1. Lineage (GTDB taxonomy): Bacteria > Bacillota > Clostridia > Clostridiales > Clostridiaceae > JAEXZL01. The sequence goes on along the minus strand of JAEXSY010000368.1, from coordinate 9,323 downwards.
AGCTCTGCAGCAATCTCATAATAGGTGGTACAACTCCTGGTAAAGGGCTTTATAAACTAGTACGAAGAGAATGTGATAATAAAATTCACGTTCTCATAAGACCTAGGGCAGGAGATTTTTGTTACAGCACCTTTGATTTTGAGATAATTAAAGAAGAAGTAAAGCTGTTTAGAGAGCTGGGTGCAGATGGTATAGTTATTGGAATCCTAAAGCCTGATGGCACCTTAGATATTGAAAGGATGAAGGAGATAATAACTCTAGCAGGGGACATGTCTATTACCTTAAGCAGAGCCTTTGATATGTGCATGGATCCTTTTAAAGCCTTAGAGGAAGCAAAAGAGATAGGTATTAATACAATCTTGACCTCAGGACAAAAGGATAGCTGTCTTCAGGGAGCAGAGATTATTAATAGCCTGATAGAAAAAGCTGGAGATGATATAGATATACTTATTGGAGGTGGAGTTACACCGGAAAGTATAAAGCTCCTTTACGATAAAACCGGTGCTAGATCCTATCATATGTCTGGGAAGGTTACTGTAAAGGGAGATATGAATTATTTTAATCGTGAGGTTAATATGGGCCTTTCAGGCTTCGATGAATATGAGCTTGTAAGAACTGATAGGAAAAAGGTTATAGAAGCGAGACAAGCTCTGGAGAATATTTTCCTACAGAATAAATAAATTGTAATAGGGGGTTAGAGAGTTGTTTTCATTAAATAGTCAAAAGAACATAGAAAAAGAATTTCAGAAGGTGCTCCCCTATTTAGGTGATTTTCAGGAGATAATTCTTGAAGGAATTGAACCTTTAAAGGAAGATGAAGCCTTAGCTATCAAGTTTTTATATTCATCTATGCCTTTAAGTGATGTTTTTAACTATCCCTTTCAGCTATTTTTAGAATATGCAAGACATGGACTATTTTTATGGAAGAATAAGAGCTTTTTAGCTGGGGTTCCAGAAGAGATATTCTTAAATTATGTCCTGCACCATAGGGTGAATAATGAGGATATTGTAAGCTGTAGAAGCTTTTTTTATGAAGCTATTGATAATTATATAGAGAATTGTACTACCACAGAAGAGATGATTCTAGAAGTAAACCATTGGTGCCAGAGCCAAGTTACCTATAAGTCCACCGACGATAGGACTGCAAACCCCATGTCTGTATATAAAAGAGGCTATGGAAGATGTGGAGAGGAGTCTGTCTTTACGGTAAATGTTCTTAGAAGCATAGGAATACCTGCAAGGCAGGTCTATGTACCTAGGTGGTCTCACTGTGATGATAACCATGCCTGGGTGGAGGTGTGGATAGGGGGGAGATGGGCCTATCTTGGAGCCTGCGAGCCAGAGCCTATCTTAAATAAAGGCTGGTTTACCAATGCCGCTGCCAGAGCTATGCTGATCCATTCCCGCTGCTTTTCTTCAATTCTCCCAGGGGACGAGGTTATATCCAGAGAAGGAAAGGTCACCTATCTAAATCATATAAGTAGATATGCTGAAGCTAAGACAGTAGAAATAATCGTTGTGGATGAGGCTAATAAGCCTGTGGAGGGCTGTAGCCTTGAATTTCAGCTATTAAATGAGGCTGCCCTTCATATTATAGCAAGGCTTTCGACCAATAAAGAAGGTAAAGTAGCTATAAGCCTAGGACTCGGCAGCATATATATAAGAGCTCTTAAAGATAATCATTCTAAGGAGCTGACTGTTGATACCTCTAAGGAGAGCATAATCATTATTAATTTGGAAGAAGATAATAGCGATAAAGAGATGCGTGTAATAGATATGCTATCTCCTGTGGACAACCCTATAGGAAACCTTCAGCTAACTTCTGAAGAGAAAAGAGTAAATAAGGAAAGATTCAAGAAAAATTCAGAGGAAAGGAATTTAAAGCTTTCCGAAGCTTTTGAGGAAGCTCTGAGTATTCTTGAAAAAGCCAGTTATATTGTTAATGATGAGCTCAGGGAGATATTAAAGGAAAGTGGAAGAAATTATAGAGAAGTAGTAGATTTCCTTCTGGAGCCCTGTGACAGAGAGTTGGAGGACTATAAACTACCTCTTCTCATGACATTAGCTGTGAAGGATTATTCTCATTGCACAAAGGATATTTTCATGGAACAGCTTGCTCATTCTATAAAGTATAAAGAGCTTTATCCCCAGGATATTTTTGTGGAATATATCCTTAACCCCAGAATATATTATGAACCGCTGACCTCCTACAGAAGATTTTTAGAGGAAGCTTATAATGAAGAGGAGAAGGAAGCCTTTAGAAAAAATCCAGGGTTATTATGGGATGATATTGAAAAGAGAATTAGGACTGAGGAAGAACAAGAGTATGAGCAGCTAGTGACAGATCCATTTTCCTGCTTGAAATCGGGAATAGGCAGTGATCTTTCTAAAAAAATCCTCTTTGTGTCTATCTGTAGATCTATAGGAATAGCAGCAAGGCTTAATAATAAGGATTTGTCCCTGGAGTATTATAAAGACAATAGTTTTGTACCGGTACAGGAAAAAGCGAAGACGGTAAGAAGCCTTACCCTCATAAAGGAGCCTGAGAAATCCCTTATATACTATAAAGACTGGACCTTAGCTGTCTTAGAGGATAACAGCTACAAGACGCTGGACCTTAGAGATACTAACTGGCAGGGAGATAAGGCTGAGCTATTCCTGGAGGAAGGCTTCTACAGAATATTAACCAGCAGCAGAAGCTTAAAGGGAGATTTGCTTGCTAAAATGTATTTTGTGGATATAAGGGATGAGGGCAGCACTGTTAAGCTTGAGCTTAGGGAAGCAGAGCTTATGGATATGCTTCAAAGCATTAGAATAGATGATTTTAGCTTATACACCATTAATGGACAGGAAATAAGAGGAAGTGAAATAACAAAAGATAATAAGAAGCTTCTAATATGGATTGAGGTAAGCAAGGAACCTACAGAGCATATCTTGAATGAAATATATGATAACCTAGAAGCCTTTAGAGCTATTGAAGACTCAGTAACTTTTATAATAAGAAGTCATGAGGACTTGAAAAACAATACTTTATTTAAGGTAGTAAATTCCCTGAGAAATATAAATATTTATTATGATGATTTTGAGGAAAATATAAATACTCTCTCAAGAAGGATGTACGTAGATGGTGAAAATCTACCAATTATTATAATAACTGAAGGGATGCTAATTGGAAGAGCAGCCTTCAGTGGCTACAACGTAGGACTTACAGAGACTTTATTAAAAATAATGATGGTGACAGGCACTTGAGTTATGACTTATTAACATGTTGTAAGAAAGAAATTACTATAGGAACGACTTAGATATAAGTTCCTATAGTAATTTTTTATATGTATTTAATTTATCCTACACTGCCTTACTCTAATCCTCTTAGGATTATTTTGCTATAGTGAATATTGCTTGGCTATGGTATAAAAAGTTAAAAAATGGTAAGTGTATATAATGTAACAAAAATAACTTGAAATATAACAAATATAATGTTATATTTAAAATAAAATATGTTATATTAAAGAGGTAATGATTTTGAAAAATGCTATTGAATATTATTTAAAAGAAAGCATTGATGAAAATATAATAATAGGCCCTTGGAATGGGAAACAGAATCTCCCGCTATTTTTGCTAGAGGCTTACAATTTCTATCAAGCTGAGATATTAGGCAAAAAGTGCATTTTTATTGAGATTTTATATGAGGCTCCAGGAATTGATATTCTTAAAAAACACATGAAAGCTGTAAACAAAATAGCAGATCAGCATTTGGTACTATTGTATAAATCTATTACTTGGTTTCGTAGAAAGAGTCTGATTAAGAATCGAATACCTTTTATCGTAGAAGATGGACAGATGTACTTGCCTTTTATGGGATTGGATTTAAAAAGGACTTTAGATGAACCTAAAAAAAAGATAGATAAATTTTCTTCATCTACTCAACTGGGTTTTTTATATTTTTTATATAACAAAGAAATGATAATCAATGCCACGGCATTAGCAGAAGCATTAAACACATCTAATATGACAGCATCTCGAATTCTGAATGACTTATATGCTGTTGGCCTCCTGACTTATGAAGTTGCTGGAAGGACTGGAAGGAGTAAAGAATATAAAAGAATTAGTGACCCTGACTATTATCGAGAAGGAAGTCGCTACCTTAAAAGCCCAGTTAAACAGATTATCTATGTTGAAAATGAAGTAGACGATACTCTTATTGCAGGGTTAGAAGCACTTTCAATGATATCAATGATAAATCCGCCTCAAGGTCTCGTCAGGGCTATCACAAAAGAAAAGCTCGATAAGGAGAGTGTACTTATTGTCAGGAATAAAGATAGAATTGCCGATGAAAAGCTAGTTGAACTTGAAGTATGGCATTATGACCCTACATTATTAAGTAAGGAACAATATGTAGATATTGCATCCCTTGCTTTATCTTTAAAAGATATAAATGATGAGAGAGTAGAACAGGCATTAGCAGAAAGGTTAGAAAGTGAAGAATGGTACACGGAATAGAAAAATTCAAAGAATATTTTAATGATTATACAGGGCAATACGTTTTTATTGGAGGAACTGCCTGTGATATACTGTTAGACGAAATAGGTGCTCCTTTTAGAGCTACCAAGGATTTAGATATGGTACTTATAATTGAGGCATTGGATGAATCTTTTGGAAATAAGTTCTGGGAATTCATAGAAGATGGAGGCTACAAAAATAGGCAAAAGAGTACTGGAGAAGAACAATTTTATCGCTTCTCTCAGCCAACTAATCCAGGGTTTCCTGGCATGATAGAATTATTCAGCCGTAGGCCAGAGAAAATGACTTTGTATTTTGATTCTGTGCTTACACCAATACATATTGGTGACAGTATTGCTAGCTTATCAGCAATCCTTCTCAATGATGCCTACTACGAGTTGCTTCTAAAAGGCAAAAGCGTTGTAGATGGCTATTCAGTTCTTGGCATAGAGTATATTATACTTTTCAAAATAAGAGCTTGGTTGGATTTATCTGAAAGAGTTGAAGCTGGTGAGAGAATTGATTCTAAAACTGTGAAAAAACATAAAAACGATATATTTAGATTACTAATCAATATTTCTCCTAAAACAAGAGTTGATATTAATGATGAGATTAATGAAGATATAAAACACTTTCTTGAAAAAATTAAGGATGATCAACCAGACTTAAAAAGTCTCCAGATTAGAACAGTTACATTTGAAGAATTACTTGATAGAATCAGAGAACTTTATACTTACGTGATAGGCGAAGGTGTTCAATAATAGAGTAGCTTATCTCTTGGACAAACATTAGAAAAGGCACTTCAAATAATGAAGTGTCTTTTTTACTTATCTACAGTGAGTATTGTTTGGCTATTAAGTCATATAGTCCCAGGGCCTTTAGCTTTTCCTCTGTTCCTACAAAGGATATCGTGACCGTTTCAGTAATTGGCACCTTAGCTTCTTTTTACATTAATAATGTAAATAAAGTATTAATTTTAATCTGTTTTAACCATTTTGTTAATAAATGCAGCAGAAAATATGTAAAAATTTGCTTGTATAATAAATAATTACCTCATATAATTGATATATATTATTAATTGATAGATTTTATTATATATATAGTATTGGATGGGTATAATTCCCTGACTAGCTTTAATAAATAAATTGTTTAATAAGTTAATTTTTTATAGATATTTTTACCATTATTATTCTATGACAGCTAGCTTGTACACAAGGAATCGCATCCATCTATAGTGCGGATGTGATTTTTTTTATAAATTTTTATCAGTATTTTTATTCAGAGGTGTAAAACATGGCAAAGCTTAAGGTAATAAAAAAAGGCTCTCAGGTTATTGTGGAGAGCAAATTAGCTAGAGGGGAAGAAATAAATGACAGAGAAATCGCAGTGTTTTCCTCAAAGCTTTTGAGAGGTCTCATGAGACCTGAGGTAAAAAATAAGAAAAAGCTCCTATACACTGCCCTGGAGGTTATGGATTTACAAGATTATTTGATATCAGGCCTTAGTAAAGAAGACTTCTTTTTAGTACTAGCTCAGATAGTAGAGGCAGTTAAGAGGGTTAGTAATAATAGCCTTTACGTAAATAACCTGGTGCTGGATATGCCCTATGTTTTTATTAATAAAACCACCAGAGAGCTTTTCTTTATCTATCAGCCCTTAATAAGCAGGACTGCCTCTAATGACATCTTTGCATTTATTTCAGATATATTATATTCCACAGTTTTTCTGCTGGAGGTAGACACCTCCTTTGTGGCAGAGATAATAGCTATTTTAAAGGGCATGAACACCTTTATCCCTCTAGAGCTGGAGGCTTATATATCAAAGGCTTGTCCCACAGTTTATTCTATTCTCCCAAAGGAAGGCTCTGGTAAAGATGGCTTCATAATTAACAAAAGATACTCAGAGGATAGCTTTGGAGAGGAAGGGACCACCTTATTAGATCTGGATGAAGGGACCACCTTACTTGCGGAAGAAGAAGGAACCACCCTTCTCACCGAGGACAACGGAACGGTTTTGTTAGAAGAAGAAGAGATTGTATACCCTTACCTGATCAGGCTGTACAATGATGAAAAAATAGTTGTAGACAAAGAAAGCTTCAAAATAGGCAAGGACAGAAATATTGTGGATTACTGTGTAGAGGATAACAATGCTGTCAGCAGAAATCACGCACATATCATCACTAAAAATGGTGGCTACTTTATCTATGATAATAATTCCACCAACAAGACCTATATTGATGAAGAAGCAGTGCCAGCCTACAGTGAAGTGCCAATACACCCCGGCAGCAGATTAAGGCTTGGTAATGAAGAATTCGATTTTTTTATATGAGGTTGACATTATGAAATTAACTGCTTTGGTTGAAACGGATGTGGGAAATATAAAAAAAACCAATGAGGATAGCTCCTTGATAAAGATAGCTTCAACTCCAGAGGGCAGTAACATTCTATTAGCAGTCCTCTGTGATGGAATGGGAGGACTGCAAAAGGGGGAACTGGCCAGTGCTACAGCTGTAAGGCATTTTTCCCTATGGTTTGATAAGGAGCTTCCCTACCAGCTTAAGGATTTTAATTGGGAAGGACTATCAGAAGCCTGGAAGAGGCTCATTGAAAATTTAAATGGAATAATACTCCGTTATGGAGATAAGAATAAAATCACTCTAGGTACAACCCTTACAGCATTCCTCTCCATTGATGACCGCTATATGATAGCTCACGTAGGAGACTCTAGAGCCTACAGGCTTCAGGATGGTCTGAGGCAGCTTACAGAGGATCATACCTACGTAGCTAGAGAAGTAAAGCGCGGGAATATGACCTATGAGGAGGCTCTGAAAAGTCCCAAGAGAAATGTGCTCCTTCAGTGCATAGGTGCATCTCGGAGGGTAGTGCCAGAGGTGATTTTTGGAAAGCTAGAAAGAGGGTCGAATTATCTCCTCTGCTCCGATGGCTTCAGAAATGAAATAACCCCCCAGGAGATATTTAATCATTTGAGACCGCGGGAAGGAGTAACCCGGGAGGAAAGTAAAAGTCAATTAAAGCATCTGATAAATACTGCTAAAGAGAGAAAAGAAAGGGATAATCTCACAGCAATATTGATTAAAGTGGAATGAAGGTGAGAATTTGGCTTCTATAGGCTCAGCCATTGATAAGAAGTATGAAATATTAAAGAAAATTGGACAGGGTGGAATGTCCGTAGTTTACTTAGCCATGGACAAAAGGCTCAATAAGCAGTGGGCTATTAAGGAGATAAAAAAAGAAGGCAGCGGAAGAAATAATGAGATTATAGTTCAGAGCCTCCTGGCCGAGGCAAATCTCATGAAAAAGCTGGACCATCCCTCCCTCCCAAGAATCGTGGATATCATAGACACCGGTGAGACTATATATGTTGTGATGGATTATATAGAAGGGGAGCCTTTAGACCGGATTGTCAATGAATATGGAGCCCAGCCTCAGGAAAGGGTCATTGAATGGGCAAAGCAGCTCTGTGATGTCCTCCATTATCTTCATTCGCAGAAGCCCCCAATCATATATAGAGATATGAAGCCAGCAAATGTGATGGTAAAGCCAGAAGGAAATCTCAAGGTAATAGACTTTGGGATTGCCAGGGAGTATAAGGAGGAAAACCTGGCAGACACCGTCAGCCTTGGAACGAAGGGTTATGCTGCTCCAGAGCAGTTTGGAGGAAAAGGGCAGACGGACGCAAGGACAGATATATACTGCTTAGGGGTAACCCTCTACCATCTGGTGACGGGGCAGAATCCCAGTGAACCTCCCTATGAGCTTTATCCCATAAGGCAGTGGAATCCTAACCTTTCTGGAGGTCTTGAGAGAATAATTCAAAAATGTACCCAATTAAATCCTGAGGATAGGTATCAGAGCTGTGCAGAGCTTCTTTATGATCTGGAGCATTATGAAAAGGTGGATGATGAATATAAAAAGAAGCAGAAAACTAAGCTCAAGGCCTTTATAATATCCTCCTCCCTATGCCTCTTGACACTGATCACAGGCTTTACAGGAAAGCTCCTTGCTATAAATGAGAAAAATAATAACTATCAGAATAAGATAAATATATCCGCTTCCACGGATTATGAAACAAAAATAAGCACCTATAAGGAAGCTGTAGGTCTCATAGGCAGTGATCCAAGGGCCTATCATAAGCTTCTGGAGGCTTACAAGGCCAATAATACCTTTGGCGATGAGGAAAGCAATGAATTTACTGCTTTATACAATTCCAATAAGAGTGCCTTTTCCTCAGGAGATATAGAAAACTTAAAAATAAAGTATGACATAGGCACCACATATTTTTATCTCTATTCTGGAGGGGATAATTCCTTCAGAAGCAGGATATTAAAAGCTTATCCGTACTTTTTAGATATATATGAAGCGGATAATAAAGACTTTGAATTTAATAAAGTGGCTGAAAGCTACTATATTATAGGAAACTTTTACTCTCAATATGTGGTGAATTCCACCAGCGTAAAGGAGCCTACCAGGGAGGCTTATGAAGCCCTTCTGGAGTCACTAGCTATATGCATGGAAAATGTAGAGGACTATGCCTATGATGATGCGGCTTATATAAGACTCATCATGTACCAGGAAATAATGAATCTATTAAATGACCATAGAAGAGGCTTTGCCCTTACGGGGGTAGAGCAGGCTGAGGTGGAGAGTGTGCTCACCAAAGCATATGAAGAAGCAGAAGCCTTGTTTGTTACTCAGACAACCTCTATGGATATTCAAGAAAATATTAGATCTGTATATCCAGGATATTTGGAGGCCTTGGACCGTTCTTATATCAATACTGAGGAAAGGAGATAGCCATGCAGG
>JAEXSY010000365.1 GCA_023440105.1 Bacillota bacterium | reverse complement strand
GGCATAGCCTGCCATGGAGCAGATTAACAGACTTAAAAAAGTCAGTACAATAGCATTTCTAAAGGAATTCCACATAGCTTGACCGATATCCGTTATCTCCAACAGCTTTCTAAAATTTACTGATAGGTATGTCCCCAAAGTCAGCTTACCTCTTATTACGTCCACGCTGGAATTAGTAGAGGAGATAGCCATCCAGGCTAAAGGAAACACCGATACTAAGGATCCTATAATAAGAAATAGATATTGAAGAATATCTATGGGCTTTATACCATTAATTTTAAATTTACTTCCTTTAGTCACGGGAATCACCTACCTTCATCTGAAGAAATGCAAGTATAGCCACCAGTATGAGGACCACATAGGAAATTGTTGCTGCATATCCAAATTTAGGATTAAACTCAAAAGAAAGCATATAAATATATTGTGAAATAGACATAGTAGTATTTGCTGGTCCACCACTAGTTAAGTTCATGGTTTCATCGAATAGCTGAAGAGTTCCATTAGTGGACATTATTGCAGTTAATAATATTATTGGCTTTAATAGTGGTATAGTAACCCTTGTAAACTGCTGTAGTGGATTTGCTCCATCAATCTTAGCAGCCTCATAAACCTGAGGGTCTATATTTTGAAGACCGGCTAGATAGAATATCATATTATAACCAGTCCATCTCCATGTGATAGCTATTATTATAATTATCCTGGCAGACCAGGTATTACCCAGCCAGTTAACGGGAGATGATATTAAATCTAAATTCATTAAAACAGCATTGACAAAACCATCTAATGAAAACATTGATCTAAAAATTATTGAATAAGATACAAGAGAAGTAGCACAGGGTAAAAATATCATGGTTCGAAATAGCCCTCTTCCTTTTAATCTTGGATTATTCAATAAAGTAGCAAAAATCAATGCTAAAACCAGCATTATAGGAACCTGCACTATCAAATATAAAAAAGTATTATACAGAGAGGTTTTAAATAGGGTATCCTTGAATAATCTAGAGTAATTATATAGTCCTGCAAACTTCATATTTGCACCAATTCCTGTTTGAAAGGAAAGGATAAATGCTTTTACCATAGGATAAAAGCTCATTGCTGCAATCAAAAGCGTAGCAGGAAGTACAAAAGACCAGCCAACAAGATTTCTTCTTTTGTTTAAGGAAAGGCCCTTTCCTCCTTTTGCCATGAAAGCTCACCTCCGATATAAAATAGGGTCACCCAAGGAGTGACCCTGACTAATAAACCTTAATTTATTTTATTGTCCCATCTGGAACTTCACTTCATCTTCTGCTTCTTTCAAAGCCTTTTCCATATCAGTTCCAGAAACTATCTTAGTTATAGCTGTTCCAATTGAATCTCTAGCTTCATAATTATATACACCATAGGAAACCTGAGGTACCTTAGAGGCATAGTCCAATATCTTTTCATAGATTTTATCATTCTTAAAGAATTCCATTTCCTGCCCGTAAGCATCGCTCTCTCCTGCAGGGAGATATGTTGCTATAGCTCCTGAGGATGGAAGTATGGTTTCATATAACTCAGTACTTCCCGCAAAGGTTTTGCTTAAGAAGTCTACAGCTATATCCTTAACCTTAGAATCCTTTTTAACTAGCCAACTAGAACCTCCCTGGTTGCTATAATTTGTAGCACCATCTATACCTTCTAGCTTAGGAATATTTGTAATACCCCAGAGACCTGATTGATCCTTTGCCGCTTGAATTGAACCAATAATCCAGCTGCCGTTTACTGTACCGGCAACAGTAGAGCTATTTAAGGAGCTTATATATTGATCCCAATCATTAACCTCCACCACTACTCCTGCTTTTACTAATTCAACATAGGTTTCCACAACCGCTTTTAGAACCTCATTATCAGTAAAGTTAACGTTTCCATCCTTGTCAAACAACCAGGTTCCTGCACTCTGCATCATAACCATAAGTAAATCCGGTTCTCCAGATATATTTGAAAGCATAGGCTTTCCTGTTTTTTCTAGGACAACTTTACCCTTATCTAAGAACTCATCCCAGGTTATATCTGTGAAATCATCGATGGTAAAACCAGCTTGTTCTAAATAATCCGTTCTTAAAACAGAAATAGCTGCTCCATTATCAAAAGGCACACCATAATTCTTCCCATCTACTGTACTCAAAGCTACCTTATATTCTGCAAAACTATCAAAGTCTATATCAGTATCCGTAAGATCAAGGAATACATCTGGGAAATTAATTATGTTTTTTGCCAGTGCATTATCCTGCATCAGCATTATATCAGGTAGTGTATCATACTGCTGTGAAGTAGCTGCAGCAGTGAGCTTCGTTTGTATATCATCCCATGCTGTTTCAACCACATTGATTTTTACATCTGGATTTTCCTTGTTATATATTTTCGCCGCTTCCTCCATAGCATAAATATTAAAGGTAGGGTCCCAGCACCATACAGTCACTGTATTTTCATCAGAAACACTTCCTGAGTTTCCTTTCCCTCCTCCTGTACTATCCTCCGGATTTGGAGTAGAGGAGGAACATCCAGCAAAAGCCGAAAGAGCCACTACTGAAGTTAAAAGTACAGCTAAAAGCCTTTTTTTCATCATTTTTACCCCCAATATAATTAGTTTAGAAAACCTTTTCTTAGTAACAGTTATTATATTAATTGTAATATTAACAACCACTGGATTATATGTCAATAATATTTAAAATATTTTAAATTTTACATTTTATATATAATTTGTTTATTCCATTAAAACAAATTATTGATATATTAATAAATTAAGCTAATCATGTATTATAATTTGGTTTTCATACAAATAAAAGAAATATTGCTTTATTTTCTTTTAATCCAGAGGAATTTTACAAAAAAATGCTGATGAGCACTCTTATGCCCATCAGCATTCCACTATTACTCAAAGCTTTTCTGCATTTCTTCCATAGTGGTAATAATTCCACCAAAGATTCCATCTAGCAAAGTGTCAGTAACATTAATTTTCCAATTATCTTTTTCTTTTACCAGCTCTATATCTACTGTATTAGTTTCCAGGGTTCGTCCCTCTTGAGACATACTCTCTGTAAGTGTCTCCAGGACCTTTTTATTCATTTCCTCTTCATCTATTCCTGAAAAGGCTAAGGCAAACATCTGAAGAAATACCTCTTCTAATACCTCTGACATATCTATATTTGTTATTTCTGCTTTTACCACTGCTGAAGCTTTTTCTTCTTCGGAGGATAGAATCTTATAGTCAAGATTCTTAAACATTAGAGTCGCTAGCTTTTCTAGCTCTGGTTTCATATCTTCATAATTCAGCCCCTCTAATTCCTTCACGTCTATCTCATCAGTTCGATCCATTAGCTCCTCATAATCCACATACTTTGAGGCTTTTATGTAATCCCCCTTCTTCAAGGCATCAAGAGTGATGGTTACTACCTCCTCTGGACTTTTCTCTTTACTGCTGCAGCCAGCTATTCCTACAAGCATGAATACAGAAAGAAATACTGCAATGACTTTTTTCATTATAATCCTCCTCAATAAATTATAGTTCATCATATAATGCTGCTTAAATTATCAACAACTTATAGTCCATTATATAATTTATCATTCTTAATTAAAAGCTTGTACGAAGAAAAGACACGGAAAAGTTATCCGTGTCTAATGATTTTTCACATTATATTCTAAGCTTATACGTTAGCAACGTCCTCATTCTTTATGAATAGCATAGTTATGATGAAACCTGCGATATAAGCTATAAGTAAACCTAATAAGAAGTTAATCATCATACCACCGGTCTTCATAAGGAAGGTTGCAACTACTCCTGAAGGACCCCAAGCTGTTGCCATAACCTTAGTAAGCATTACATAAGCTCCACCAAAGCCTGCTCCTAAGCCTGCTGTAACAAAAGGTTTACCTAAAGGAAGAGTAACTCCGTAGATAAGAGGCTCACCAACTCCTAATATACCTGCAGGAAGAGCACCTACTATAACCTTCTGCATTCTTTCATTTCTAACCTTTCTAGCCTTAAGGAATATAGCTAAGGCAGCACCAACTTGTCCAGCACCAGCCATAGCAAGAACTGGGAATAGTGTTACTCCACCTAAGGTTTCAAGCTGGATTGCATATATTGGTATAAGACCATGATGAAGTCCTAAAAGTACCATTGGCAGGAAGGCTGCGGATAATACATATCCTGAAATTACTGATACTATAGCATTATCAGAGTTTATTAAGAAGGATAATAAATAAACAAGTTTATCTGATAAGAAACCAGTAACTGGCATTATCACAAGAACAAGTACCACTGCTACAACTAATAAAGTAATTAATGGAGTTACAACTAAATCAAGTACATCTGGTACTATCTTACGAACCTTCTTCTCAACTACAGAAAGAATCCATACACCAACGATAACACCAATGATTCCACCCTTACCAGTAGTTAAAATGGAATTAAGAGCATTTTCAGCATCATAAAGTCCTAATACTGTAGAAATAGTATTGATCTGAGCTCCTATAGTCATAGCTCCAACCATACCACCAAGAGCAGGAGTTGCTCCAAAGCTTCTTGCTGCATTTACACCTGTGTATATAGCGAAATATCCTAAGAAGGCACTTCCTATAAGTGAGAACATTGTTTGAGTAAGGAATATAAATCCTGTTCCTGAAGCAATTTCAGTCTTAAACGTTTGTCCTAGAAGACTTGCTAGTCCATTAAATAAACCAGCTGCTATGATAGCAGGTATCATTGGAATGAATATGTCAGCTATCATCTTAAGAGCTCTCTTAACTGGGCCTTGCTTCTGTCCAGCCTTCATAGCTTCTTTATTTTCCTTCCAATCACTTACGGAGCCTCCCTGAACTCCAGCATCAGCTACGAATAAATCTGTAACCTTCTTTGCCTTTCCAGGTCCTAATACTACCTGTAGAGTATCATCCTCTACAACTCCTAAAACGCCTTCAGTAGCCTTAAGCTCCTGCATCTTAACCTTAGATTTATCTTTTAAGGTAATTCTAAGACGAGTCATGCAGTTAACTGCAGCCACTACATTATCCTTGCCTCCTACTAATTCGAGGATCTTTTTGGATAATTCTTGATTTGTCATGATAGCACCTCCGGTATAATAAATGTTAAATGATTACATTGTTTGATATAAAATTTCAGTTTTAAACCAAAATTTTTGTATCGTTATTTCAATCTTAACATAAAGTTCACCCTTTTCCAATATAAATTTATATTTATAATAAATATTTTTTTTCAGTAGTCCATAAATATTGAATTTCTAAAATTAAACTAATTTTACTAATATATTATAGCTAAACAATAAAAACTATTTATATATTTAAACTGTCATTGACTAATTACTCACAGATAACTTTAAATAAAACTAAATTTAATTAGTAATATGTACTAGGCTTTCAATGGATATATAACTTCTATAACAATTAAATATCCACTTCCTCTACCATTTCACAAGTAAAAGCTATTTTCTGTAACAGTTTACATATAAAGTATTCAATAAATTAATAAACAAGAAAATCTCTATTGTAGATTTATTTTCCACATATAAATGTGATAGAATTATATATGTAGTTTCATATTAATGGATTTTGGTTAATTGTATATCATAATATTTGAATTTAGCCACAAATTCATTGTTATATGACTACAGTGATTGTAAGTGAACAATAAAGACAAGCTAGTTAATTTATTTTTCCATTGAACAGGAGGATGTTTATGAGTAGAGTGTACAATTTTTCCGCAGGACCAGCTGTTTTACCTGAGGAAGTATTAAGAGAAGCTGCTGAAGAAATGCTGGATTATAAAGGTTCAGGCATGTCAGTTATGGAAATGAGCCATAGGTCTAAGGTCTATGACACCATAATCAAAGAGGCAGAGCAGGATTTAAGAGATTTAATGAATATACCTGACAATTATAAGGTGCTTTTCCTTCAAGGCGGAGCTTCCCAGCAATTTGCAGCTATACCTATGAACCTTATGAAAAATGGTGTGGCTGACTATATAGTTACAGGACAGTGGGCAAAAAAGGCTTATCAAGAAGCTAAGATATACGGAAAAGCAAATGCTATAGCTTCCAGTGCTGATAAAACCTTCTCATATATTCCTGATTGCAGCGATCTTCCCATAAGTGAAGATGCCGATTATGTTTATATCTGCGAAAATAATACAATATACGGAACAAAATTCCATACCCTTCCAAACACCAAGGGTAAGACTTTAGTGTCCGATGTGTCCTCCTGCTTCTTATCAGAGCCAGTGGACGTATCCAAGTATGGTGTTATATATGGAGGAGTTCAGAAGAACATAGGACCTGCTGGAGTTGTGATTGTAATTATTAGAGAGGATTTAATCACTGAGGAGGTATTACCAGGTACTCCTACCATGCTTAAATACAAAACTCACTCCGATGCTGATTCCCTTTATAACACTCCACCTACCTACGGAATCTATATCTGCGGTAAGGTGTTTAAGTGGCTTAAAAAGTTAGGTGGCCTTGAAACAATGAAGGAAATTAACGAAAAGAAGGCTGCTATATTATATGATTTCTTAGATCAAAGCAAGCTCTTTAAGGGAACTGTACGAAAAGAAGACCGCTCCCTTATGAATGTACCTTTCGTAACAGGAAATGATGAACTGGATGCTAAATTTGTAAAAGAATCAAAGGCTGCTGGCTTTGAAAACCTAAAGGGGCATAGAAGCGTTGGTGGTATGCGTGCAAGCATATACAATGCAATGCCAATAGAAGGAGTCCAGGCTTTAGTAGACTTTATGAAGAAATTCGAAGAGGAAAACCTATAGTATAGATTTCAAAAATAATCCTGAGGTATTATCCTCAGGATTTCCTTATCTTTATTATTTATAATTCTATTACCCTTGTTCTTAAGAATATAATATTGTGGGGAAGTATTTTACAATTCTAATATTAAGTAGGAGCATAAACATGAAACAATCAACTATTTCTTTAATAATTACCCTTATTTTCACATTTATCTTATATTATTTAATTTCACCAGCTCTGAATATACACTCTGGGGAATTATGGTTCATAGCTATACTAGCAATTATTCTATTCATAATATCCTATACCCTTCAGAAAATATCATTATCCTTTGGCAAAAAGAACAGAATCAATAAAAATACTTCAAAAGATTTACCTTTAAAAATTGCTTTTTATGCTTTAGGTGGTGCTTTACTCATTTTATTAATAGGAATACTTATCGGAATAAAACCGTTCAGGGCATCTACCTATGCGTCCCTTGCACAGGGCAGAATTGAAGACAGGAATTTCTTAGAGGATATAAAGGAAGAAGAAATATCCACCATAGCATTAATGGATACTGCCAGTGCTGAAATTATAGGAAACCGTCAGATGGGCTCCTTAAGCGAGCTGGTGAGTCAATTTGAAACCTCCGACTATTCTACAATAACTGTAAATAACAAGCCCCTTAAGGCTTCAGCCCTTTCCTATGTAAATTTCTTTCGCTACTTAAGCAATAAGGACATAGGTATACCAGGTTATATTCAGGTTAATCCCGTAAGCCAAAAAGCAGAATATATTAAATTTGAAAAGGGATTAAAGTACGTTCCCAGTGCCTTTTTTAATGAGGATTTAAAGAGACATATTCACAGCAAATATCCCACAGCTATTATAGATAGCTACTATTTTGAGTTAGATGAAGAAGGAAATCCTTATTATATTTCTCCATACTATATTTATAAGGCCGGTCTCTTTGGAGCCAAGGATGTTGGCGGAGCAATAGTAGTCGATCCTATAACAGGAGATATGGAAAGGTACTCCACAGAGGATATTCCTGCCTGGATAGATAGAGTATATGATGGAGATTTATTAGCTAAGCAATTTGACTGGTATGGAACCTTAAAAAATGGTTACTGGAATTCTTTATTCGCAAAGAAAGGCTCCGTGGTAACTACAGATGATTATGGCTATAAATCACTAGATAACGATATATGGGTGTTTACCGGTGTCACCTCAGTATCCTCTGATGAGTCAAATATCGGCTTCGTGCTGATGAATAGCCGTACTGGTGCAATAAATTATTATGATATATTTGGTGCTGAAGAATATTCAGCTATGAGTGCTGCAGAAGGTCAGGTTCAGAATCTCCGCTATACAGCCTCCTTCCCATCGATTATAAATGTCAATGAGGAGCCTGTTTATATAATGGTTCTTAAGGATTCCGGCGGTCTTACAAAAATGTATGCAATAGTAAACCTTCAAGACTACTCCCTGGTTGCTACCGGTGACACGCAGCAGGAAGTTTTAGAAAACTACAAGGCAAGGCTGGGAGGAAGCACTAAGGATAACAACTCCCTTGATAAATCCATAACCATTACTGTTGAGAGCATAAAGTTTGGAGACATAGATGGTAATACCTACGTCTACTTAATCTCCGGCGAAACTGCTTACAAGCTTCTTCTTAAGGAAAATGAAAAAGTTATTTTAATAAACCCTGGTGATGAAGTAACCTTACTCACCCAGGATGTGGACACGCATATAAAGCAAGCTATTTTAGATTAAAAAAATAAGCCATACAATTTTAGTCTAAAACATTTGTGTAATCATGATATTAGAGACTAGCATTTCTTAATGTTAGTCTTTTTTTGTCGATATTAAAAAGATAAAAAGCTTTCTCCTATTATTTCATAAACCTGCATAAACCAGCATATAGCAATAAACAGTAACAAATTATCGCTACTTTCTTTCTATTATTAGTTAATAATATTTATTCCTTTGTAATGACATTTGTCATATCTCTTTAAAATGATATAATATAATAGTTAAAAATAGGTAAAGAAGGTGAACACTGTGAAAAGAATATTTTCCTATCTACGTCCCTATTCCTTAGGAATAGCCCTGGGACTGACTATAAAATTTTTCGGTACTATTATGGATTTAGTACTTCCCTGGATACTTTCCTACATGATAGACTCTGTTGTACCGCTGCGCAGTGTCCCTCAAATACTTCTATGGGGCGGAATTATGCTTCTAGCCTCCATAACAGCACTTATAGCTAATATTATGGCAAACAGGATGGCTGCTGCTGTAACAAGAGATACTCTTCGAAGAATTCGTCATGATCTCTTTGAAAAAATCACTTCCCTTTCAAGCAAGCAAATTGATGACATTTCCATTCCTTCCCTGGTTAGCCGAATTACCTCTGATACCTATAACATCCACCAGCTCATAGGTATGATGCAGAGAATAGGAATTAGAGCACCTATTCTACTCCTAGGAGGAATTATTGTCACTCTTACCCTGGATCCTGTACTTACCTTAGTTTTATTAAGCATTATTCCATTTATAACTATTGCTGTATATATAATATCTAAGAGAGGTATTCCTCTATATTCAAATCTCCAAAAGTCTGTGGATTCCATGGTAAGAGTAGTGAGAGAAAATATTACTGGTATTAGAGTTATCAAGGCCCTGTCAAAGACCGATTATGAAAAAGACCGCTTTCATAAGGCTAATGAAGAAGTGGTTGAAAGCGAAAAAAGAGCTGGCATTAATATGGCTACCTCCAGTCCTCTGATGAATCTATTCCTCAATGTAGGCCTTGTATTAGTAATCATTACTGGAGCCTATAGAGTTAATAATGGTTTATCAACCCCTGGAAAAATAATAGCCTTTCTCTCCTATTTCACGATTATTCTCAATGCAATGCTCATAATCACGAGAATTTTTGTGGTTATGTCTAAAGGCTTTGCCTCGGGCAATAGAATAACTGAGATATTGGAGCTAAAGGAGGATTTAACAATAGAAGATATTCCTAAGGTTCAGGAGGAATATCATATTGTTTTTGATGACGTATCTTTTTCCTATAATAGTAACGAGGACAACCTAACCAACATTAATTTTAAAATAAAAAAAGGAGAGACCCTAGGTATAATAGGTCCTACAGGCAGTGGTAAAACTACAATCATTCAGCTGCTCATGAGATTCTATGATGTAAATAAGGGTTCCATCAGAATAAATGGCAGGGATATTAGAAGCATTCCCTGGGAAATACTCCACACCATGTTCGGGGTTGTACTTCAAAATGATATTTTATTTAGGGATACCATAGGAGAAAATATCTCCTTTGGAAGAAATCTTACAGAAGAACAGCTGAGGGAGAGCATAAGACATGCCCAAGCTGAGGAATTCATAAGCTCTATTGATGAAGGCTTTAATTATAAAGTTGCTTCCAAGGGAGCTAATCTTAGTGGAGGTCAAAAACAGAGACTGTTAATAGCTAGAGCTCTGGCAAATTCACCAGAAATACTAATTCTGGATGATTCCTCCAGCGCCTTAGACTATAAAACTGATTCTGCCTTAAGGGCCAGTCTCAGAGAAAGCTTTAAAGGTACTACCTCTATTATTATAGCTCAAAGAGTCAGCTCAATTATGCACGCAGACCATATTCTAGTCCTTGAGGACGGCAACATACTTGCTTCAGGAACTCATGAAGAGCTCTTATCCTCCAGTGACATCTATCAAGAAATAAGCCGTATGCAGCTGGGAGGTGAAATAAATGGCTAAATTACACTCGCGGACTACGGGAGCACCAGAGCCAGTGAAGATAAACAAAAAGAAAATATTATTCAGGCTGTGGAACTATCTTTATGAATACAAGCTCCTTCTTTTTTTGGCACTATTCTTAACTATCATAAGCAATCTCCTGGCCCTTGTGAGCCCCAGGCTTTCTGGCTTAGCAGTGGATGCTATGGTCCTAGGAGAGGGAAAAGTTGATTTTCAAAGAGTTTTTTATTACTCAGCACTAATGATAGCCTTTTATCTTCTATCCTCTATCCTCTCCTATATTTTGGCCAGGATAATGATACGACTTACCCAAAAAGTAGTATATCGAATGCGTCAGGAAGTATTTCACAAGCTTTTAGATTTACCCGTAGGCTTTTTCGATCAAAATCAGACTGGAGATATAATCAGCAGAATTTCCTATGATATTGATGTTCTGAATACCTCACTATCTTCAGACCTAATACAAATTGCTACTAGCCTCATTACAGTAATAGGTTCCTTTATAATGATGGTAACTATCTCCTCGCAATTGGTTATAGTTTTCCTCTTTACAATACCTATATCCATTATCTTTACCAGCTATATGAGCCGTAAGGTACGTCCTCTTTTTAGGCGACGCTCTAGAAAGCTTGGAGAGCTAAATGGCTATGTAGAAGAGAATGTTTCTGGTCAAAAGACGGTAAAAGCCTATCATCAAGAGGAAACCATGATAAACCGTTTTGATAACTTTAACGAGGCTGCTGTACAGGCTTATTATCAATCAGATTATTATGGCACTATGGTAGGTCCTTCAGTAAACCTTATAAATAACCTGTCACTATCCCTTGTTAGTGTTCTGGGGGCGCTGCTATATCTGTGGACCAGAATAACCATTGGAGACTTATCTGCCTTTGTACTCTACTCACGAAAATT
>JAEXSY010000349.1 GCA_023440105.1 Bacillota bacterium | reverse complement strand
GGATAAGACATTTACTTATATTAATGAAAAAGATTTTGCACAAAAGAACTCATGGTTATTCGCATTTTTCGAATTGTTACCAGAAGAGTATATAAGTGACGCTTGGTTAGAAAAATTACTACAGTTTTTAAAAAAAGATGATGATAAAAATATTAAGAACTCTCCATATAGAAACTTACACTTCTTGGATAAATATAAAAGAATATATCCACAAATATATATTGAGGCAATAGCTATTATAAATGAAAAGTTCAAATACAGCCCATTTGTAGGACATATTTATTTGGGATTGCTTTTTAATGAACATGTCTACAAGCCTATTGATTTAATTAATATTTTTAATACACATATATCGCTTTTACAAGATATTTACTTTAAAGTAATAAAATACGATGAACATATAGATTATTCAGGATGTTTCATTAAAGAATTTATTGAAAATGATGAGTCGTGGCTATTACTATATATACAATATATTTTAGATAATATAAATAATATGGAGCACCAAGAATTCGGTAGAATTGAAGCGTGTTGGATGTGTAAAAATTATAATAATATATTTGATAATATATTCTACGAACTTGAAAAGGCTGATGATATTTATAAATGGAGATTATGTACATTTTTCAAGAACATATTAAGACATGAAGAAAAAGAACAAAACAAAGCAATTAATAAAGCAAGTTGGTTAAAGCATATTATATGTGATAATTGTAAAGATGAGAAGATTATTGACATTTTTGGGTTTATTTCTGATCTAGGAGATAAGGTTCGTAGGGAGTGTATAGTTTATTTTGTGGGGTTGAATAAGGATTATGAATTATTTAAACGAATTGCCCTAGAGCCAAATCATTGGGGGGGAGAAGGAAGTATGATACCACATATGGAACGAAGAATTAAATTTTATGAATCTTTACTACCTCACTTTTCAGGTCTAGAACTATTAAAACATAAAAAGCTTCTTATGGAGAACATTGAGATATGGAAAAAGCGAATAGAAAAAGAGCAAGTAGATGAGATTTTACGAGAAAGAGGATATTAGATTAGTTGAAGAAATTAGACTCTGGTAAAATTTTGGTGTTTAATAGAAGCTATAGGTAACAATTCAAAACCTCACTTGTCGTATGTGCGCAGAACCGTATCACAAGTAATGGATACGGTTTTATAATACTAATTAACATAAAGAATTTATATGATAGTAGGGGAATAGAATATTTACCGTTGGACAAGTATCTAAATATCTAGGTATATTATTAATTTGAAATGAGGGATACTTATGCGAGCAGAGAAAGAATTGAAAAGACCCATAGCAAGTTTTATTATTCTAACAAATATAATTTTTTTACCACTTTTTTTATTAGTAGGAGCAACTATAAAGTTAGCACTCCCAACAGTAGCATTTGATATTGCTTTATGTATAGCGTCTTGGTCATCAACTTTTGCATTTATGATATTATTTAAAAGAATTTATTCAGGTCAAAGTTTTATAGCATATGTAAGAGATAGGTTTAAAAATAAACTTAAATTTTCAATAGTAACTGTAGTGATTAGCACACAAGTTTTAATAGCTATAGCAGTTATACTTATAATAGCATCTAAAAATAAAGGAATGATGCCTAGCTTTACAATTTCATCATTAGGGATGTTTATAAGTTTATTCTTAAAAAATTTATTTGCAGGACCACTAGGTGAGGAATTAAGCTGGAGAGGATTTGTTCAAAATGAACTTCAAAAGAAGTATTCTCCTTTAAGAGCAGCAATAATAACAGGTTTTTGGTGGGGAATATGGCATTTACCAATATGGTTTACAACAGGATTTGTAGGAATTAATTTGATAAAATATATTATATTTTTTATGATTGCAATTATATCTGTTAGTATTATAATGACAGCTTTTTATAATTTAAATAAGAATTTATTAGTTCCTATTATAATACATCAACTATTTAACTTTCTAATTGGGATAATTAGCGGAAACTTAATAGAGCTTATAAAATACTATGCAATTTTATATTTATTAGCGGCAATTATATTTATCGTTATAAACCCAAGAAAGGCACTCTATGGAGATAACTCTTGTCATATAAAACGAGCTCCGTTTGAGGTGTAACGAAGAACCGTATCATAAATAAATGAGCTTTATAGCTTTAGATAGTATGACTTGCCTAAAGCTATTTTTATCAATAATATATGGTATATAACAATTGATTTACAAAATATGTTAAAATAAAAATGTTAAACATGTCCAATTAGGTCAAGAGTAAAAAATAATATTATGATACTCTAATTATGGAGGGATTAATGATTAATTGGGATAAGGTAGAGGTTGTACAAAAAGTTCAGGATTATATAAATAAAAACATTGATGAAGAATATATAGATCTCGATAGTTTATATGAATCGATTGGATATTCTTCAAGGCATGCAAATAGGATATTCAAAGAGCTAGCTCAAAAAACTATATTTGAATATATAAGAGAACTTAGGATGGCCAGAAGTGTGGATGGTTTAATAAAAGAAACTAATTCCATTTTAAATATAGCTTTAGATACTAATTTAAAATCACATGAAGGATATACGAGAGCGTTTATTAAAAAATTTGGAGCTACGCCTACTAAGTATAGAAAGGGAAAATTACCGATACCTATTTTTACACCATATCCTATTAAGCATTATTACTCTCATATTTTTAATAAGGAGATATCAAAAATGAGTAAAAATACTGAACCCTTATTATGCATGATTACTGTTGTGAATAGACCTAAAAGAAAATTAATGATTATGAGAGCTAAAAGAGCATATGATTACTGGAGTTTTTGTGAAGAAAAAGGGTGTCAATGGGAAGGTTTATTTAATAGCATCCAATGTAAACTTGATAAAGCTGCAATTATAGAGTTACCGTATACGCTAGTTTTAGAAGGAACTTCAAAGTGTGCGGCAGGTGTTGAATTACCAATAGATTATGATGGAACTATACCAATTGGATGTGAGTGTATAGAAATAAATAGCTGTGATATGATGTATTTTCAATCTGAACCTTTTGATAATGATGATGACTATAGTGTTGCTATTAGAAGTGTTATGAAAGCTATTGAAAAGTATGACTATAAAAAATATGGTTATGTAATTAATATGCAATTAGCTCCAAAATTCAACTATGGCGCCTCCAAGGAACAAGGAGCCAGAATAGCATTGCCTGTGGTGACAGGCACATGAGTTATGACTTATTTTGATAGGGGGATGTGGTATATTAGCTGTTTCTTTCCTTCGTAGAAATTTTCGCCTGTTAATATACCGCCGCAGCTGATGGCTGTACGGCTGGAAGCTGTATTAGCTTTGTCGCAGGTGATCATTACTTTTGGGATATTCATAGCTTTAGCAACTTCTAAAACTAGTAATAATTGTTGCCTACCATAACCTTTTTTTCTCTCGCTAGGGCGAATTCCATAGCCTATATGTCCTCCGTGTTTTTCAAGTTCTTCTGTTAAGGAGTGGCGGAGTTGAATAGTGCCGATAATTTTATTATCGGCCTTTCTTATTGTAAGGAATGTACTGGCATGAACATTATTATGAAGCTTATCTTTCCTAATTGAAAGCACAGTTTCAAGCCACTGATCAAAATTATTAGAACTGGCTAGACCACAGCTGCCATTGATATTAGCTTCATTAAAGTTTATAAACTCTTGCTTGTAATCAAGTATTTTCTCTTCTAAAGTTTTTGATGGGGTTACTAATATTAATTCATCCAATTTAATGCCTCCCTCTATAAATACCCTATAGTTAATCCTAAAGAATACTGTGATTTATATATATACTAAAGTTTTGTTTTCCGTTAAATGGGAAATATAAAGCTTAATATTAAAAAAGTAATGTATAATAATATATAATGGTAAATATAGGATGATGCACTTATGAGTGTAATTTTATAAATAATCCTATTATAGGAGTTGTGAAATGGGTCCAAAAGAGTCAACCTCGAAAAGTAAAGACATACTTCAAGATAAATCAAAGAAAAGTATCAGAGGTCCACGTAGTAGAATAGGATATATTTTTTGTGTTGTTTTATTCTTATTTCTAATTACCTTCAATTTATTTTATGGAGATCCTGCTACATTCCATGCTATCACTTCACTGTTTTGGGCATTCTTAGCTGCAGATTACTATGAGAGATACAGATATACAAAAACAAAGATGAGTCTTATAAATACTATAGTTTTTTTTATTGCAGCTTTTATGAGTACATTGAATTATATATTGAGAACATTAAAGTAATCATTGATAAATATATCTTTAGGTGACAGGCACATGAGTTATGACTTATTTTAATGAGTCATAACTCATGTGCTTTTTAAATTTATGGTTAAATATTTTCAGAATTATTATACAATATATCTATGGGAAATATTTTAGTATAGAGGCGAAAGCTGACTTAGGGGGATAAAATGAGATCAAAGTTATTGAGTAAGAGAATATCGGCTATATCATTGATAGCTGCAATGGATGATAAAGAGAAGTATTATATAGGAGCTGCATACAACTGTCCTATGGTTGATGAATTTGAGGAGCTGAAAGAGGATTTTTCTTATAACCACTTCATGGATGCTGCAGATCATAATAAAAAGATTAAGAAAAAGCTACTTAAGGGGAATAACAAAGAAATTATAGATTATATATTCACAGAAGTAAGTGATGTGGATTTTTGTGGTCTAGACTTTGTCCTTCCTTGTGAGATGGAAGAGGGGGACAGTATATCTGGAATTAAGTATGGGCTATATTCAGTAATACAAGACAAAAGAATTCCAGAGCTTATGGAGGATTATTTAGAGAATGAAGAATATGAGGACATGCTTGCTGCTGTGGAGGATTATTTAGAAGACAGTGGATACGATTTACCCTTAGCAATTCTAACGGTGATCATATACCTGATTCAAACTGAAGAAGAGCTAGAGGAAATAGAGGAGGGGCTAGAGCTCATACTGTTAGATTATTATGGACAGTGGATATATGAAGAATTAAACGAGAGATTAGAAATAACTATAAAAGATCTTGGTGACATGTATAGAGAAAAGGAAAAGCTAGTAAATGAGATTAAAGACCATAAGGAAAAGAATAAAGCACTGAAGGAAGAAAACAATCGTTTAGTAAAGGTAAAAAGTCAATTCAATGATATCTTAAAGGATATAAATAAATCCATAAAGGCTGCTTCAGAAATATATCCTAAGGCTTTAAAGGAAACGATAAGCTTCAAAAAGGACGTGTCAGAAGGGAATTTCAACAGCATAATTACTAATCTTACCCTCCAGGTTTCGGACCTTAAAATCGTCAATAAAGAACTGAAGGATAAGGTTAAAGATTTAGACAGTAAATTAGCTGTGGCAATTGAAAAGAATAGAGGACTCACTTTTGATCTTGAAAGATATAAAGAACATACCATTACCGTCCCAGAAGAGCCTTCTCAAATAGGGGATAGCAGTACAGTCCTAGAACCTAAAATACCCTTAAATATCAAAGCTGCAGAGCCAAGGCTTCACAAAGCTAATGGCTCAAATAAAGGGAAGCCTATCATGGTATGCTACTGTGAGATTATAAATGGAGTTCATTATGCTGTTCATCCTAACGGTGATAGGTATGAAATCCTCAATATAAGGAGTAAGACCTATGAAAAGACCTATCTTGCACCTGGTCAGTTTATAAAGATAGATATTAACGGCAATCTCCGCCATGTTTTCAGTCAGTATACAGATAAATCTCTAATAGGACTTGATTTGGTAGAAGTAAGATATTTCAATGGGGACTATTATTTTAGGATTGACGATGAAGAGGTTCAAATAAATCTCCGCAAGGGATTCTATCCTGAAAATAATATGATATTTGCAGTAGATAAGGAAAGGAATATCAGGTCTCTCTTCAGTCATGTAAGAAGCGAACTGAATTTTTACGAGGAATCAATAAATGCCAAAGGACACAAAATATATTATGCTCTTAAAAAATCAGGAAAAGGCGTGTATGTAAGAGAAGTGTTCTCTGGAGATGAGAGCTTTATTCCAGGAAACTATGGAGAATATAATGAAGGGGAGCTATTGTTTTTTGATAATAGAGGACATCTTCTCCACATAACCTCCAGCAGCAAGCTATATACTAATTCTATTTACTATACCTATGGAAAAGAAGCTGTGATAGTAGAACAGGATGGAAGGCTTTATTTTAAACTTAAATCTACTGGAGAAAAGATTAAAATAGATAAAGGTATTAAGAATTTAAATGCAGGGGATACAGTGATTCTAGATGAGTTCTTCAATATATTAACTCACCTGGAGGAAGAGAAGCTGCCGAGAGAATTTAAGGATGAAAGTAAGGCACCCCAGGAGGAGATTCAGTACTCCGAGGAAAGGATCGAAATAACCCATAAGCTTCTTATAGTTGGAGATCCAGCTTTTAGTAGCAATTATAAGCTGAA
>JAEXSY010000211.1 GCA_023440105.1 Bacillota bacterium | reverse complement strand
AAAAGAAGGACAGTGGAATCATTATTCTCTTAATAATAATAGCTGTAATAAGCTAATGTTATTTCTTATGGAGTTAATGACAGATACAGAGGAATGTATATGTAAAGATAAAAATAATTGCACTTGTAAATAATATTTAGGAGGTATATATAATGAAAAAGATGCTTATATTTGAACCAGCCATGTGCTGTCCAACAGGTTTGTGTGGTCCATCCATTGACCCAGAACTATTTAGATTATCTACGGTGATTAATAATCTGAAGAAAAAAGGGATTATAATTGAGAGGTATAATTTATCCTCTAATCCTCAAGAGTTCGTAAATAACAAGACTATAAATGATCTTCTTAATTCAAAGGGAATGGATATATTACCTGCTGTGGTTGTTGAGGATGAGGTTGTTAAGACTGGAGGATATCCTAGCAATGAGGAAATAGCAGGGTATCTTGGACTATCAGTAGAGGAATTTGCTACTAAGGCTAAAATTAAAATCAAGAAAACAGGCTGTGGCTGCGAGGATGGTTGCTGCTAATAGAAAAGAGGAATTGAAATGACTTTTACTCCTTACGATTTATCAAAAATTAATCTTACAAAATATTTGTTTTTTACTGGAAAGGGAGGGGTAGGTAAGACCTCTACCGCCTGTGCAACAGCAGTTAATTTGGCTGATCAAGGGAAAAAGATTATGCTGATAAGTACAGATCCTGCTTCAAATCTTCAGGATGTCTTCAATACCTCCTTAGATAATAAGGGAGTAGCTATTAAAGAGGTTCCTAATCTTACTGTTGCTAACTTTGATCCAGAGGAAGCTGCTTACGAATACAGAGAAAGTGTTATAGCCCCTTATAGAGGAAAGCTTCCTGAAGTGGTTATTAAGAACATGGAGGAACAGCTTTCTGGTTCCTGTACTGTGGAAATAGCTGCCTTTAACGAGTTTTCTAATTTTATTACCGATGAAAAGACAGCAGGAGAGTTTGATCATATTATCTTTGACACTGCTCCTACTGGTCATACATTAAGAATGCTTCAGCTCCCTTCAGCCTGGAGTAACTTTATCAGTGAGAGCACTCATGGAGCCTCCTGCTTAGGACAATTAGCAGGACTTGAAGATAAGAAGGAAATATACAAAAATGCTGTTAATAACCTATCCGATGGAAATAAAACTACTTTATTCCTTGTATCAAAACCAGAAGAAACTCCTCTAAAGGAGGCTGAAAGAGCTTCTATAGAACTGAAAGAAATAGGTGTTCTTAATCAAATGCTCATTATTAACAGTATTCTTCATGGTCAGGAAGATGCTTTATCAAAGGCTATAGCTAATAAACAGGAAGCTGCATTAGATAATATGCCAGAAGGGCTAAAGGAATTAAAAACCTATGAAATACCTTTAAGACCTTATAATATAGTTGGAATAGATAATGTTAGAGCCTTTTTAAAGGATGGTTATGGAACAGAGAGCACTGAGGAGCTTAAGGTCAAGGACATTAAGAAGTTAAATGCCGTTATAGAGGATTTATACAGCAGTGATAAGAAGGTTATATTAACCATGGGTAAGGGTGGTGTAGGTAAGACTACCATTGCTGCTGCCATAGCCTTAGGTTTATCTAAAAAAGGTAAGAAGGTGCATCTGACTACTACGGACCCAGCTGCTCATCTTAAATTTGTTATAGGAGATGATAGCGGGATATCTCTTAGCAGAATTGATGAGAAGAAAGAATTGGAGAAATATAGAGAAGAAGTCTTAAGCAAGGCCAGAGAGACTATGAGTGATGAGGATATAGCTTATGTGGAAGAGGATTTGAGATCCCCCTGTACCCAGGAAATTGCTGTATTTAGAGCCTTTGCTGAAATTGTAGATAGATCTGAGCAAGAGGTAGTGGTAATTGATACAGCTCCTACGGGGCACACCCTATTACTTCTTGATTCAACCCAAAGCTATCATAAAGAAATACAGAGGTCACAAGGTGATATCCCTGACACTATTAAGAGGCTACTTCCCAAGCTTAGGGATGAAAAGCACACTGAGGTAATAATCGTTACCTTAGGAGAAGCTACTCCTGTATATGAAGCTATGAGACTTCAAAAGGATTTAGCCAGAGCAGAAATAAACAGCAAATGGTGGATTATTAATTCAAGCTTTTATGCATCAGAAACTACAAATCCAATTCTTCGAGGTAAAGCCTTGAGTGAAGTAAAGTGGATAAACAGAGTAAGAGAAGTATCTAAAGGGAATTTTGCTCTTATAGAATGGATGCCTGAAAATATTAAGGAAAAAGAGCTGCAGAAGCTTATAGAATAAAACTTAAAAAAACCCGTTTACTAGTAATTTAAAAGTAAACGGGTTTTTGTGCTTTACCTTCTGGTTTATAGTATAATAATATGTATGAATTATTTAGAATTTTAAAATTATGAGGTTTGATTTCTATGAATAAGATCAATTACTATGGTACTTTAGGTCCAGCTTGTGCATCTTATGAGACTTTATTGGGTATGTTTCAAGTAGGAATGACAGGAATTAGATTAAATTTATCTCACGTGGATTTGAAAGATAGCAAAGAATGGCTGGATAATTTTAATAAGGCAGCGAAGATAGCTGGGGTGAAGCCAGAACTTTTAATAGATTTGGAAGGCCCTGAGCTTAGGATAGGAAAATTGATAAACCCCATAGAACTTAAGTCAGGAGAGGTTGTTATATTGGGGAAGGAAGGGATTTCTGTCCCCCCCTGTATTATTGACACCGCAGAGATAGATGAAAAGATATTATTGAGCGATGGGCTCATAGAAATTACTGTGAAAGAAATCCATTGGGATAGATTATTATGTCAGGTTGTTCATGGAGGTCTCCTTCAATCGAAAAAGAGTATAGCTACTTCAAAGGATAATGTAAATCCTCCATTAACAGATAGGGATTATATGAATATTGCCGCTGCAGCTGAATTTGGTGTTACTGGAGTAATGCTTCCTTTTGTTAGGGGAAAGGAAGATCTTATAGCTCTAAAAAAAGCATTACAAAAGATAAATGATGAGGATATAAGGATTTATGCAAAGCTTGAGAATATCCCAGGCGTAAAGAAGCTCACAGAATTCTTGGATTATTGTGATGAGATAGTTATTGCTAGAGGGGACCTGGGTAACTCTATGCCTTTATGGGAGCTTCCAGGAGTCCAGAAGGATATAGCAAGATTGTGCCGAAGTAAAGGTAAGCCCTTTATGGTAGTAACTCAAATGCTGAATTCTATGATAGAAAATCCTGTTCCTACCAGGGCAGAGGTGCTAGATATATATAATGCTGTATTGGATGGGGCTGCCTCAGTGATGCTAACTGGAGAAACAGCACAGGGCAAATATCCTATAGCGGCCATGGAATATTTAGTTAAAACTTCTCAAGAGGCTTTAAAGGATAAAATTGATAAATAGTAAATAATAAAAGTAATAGTATTTATATAAGGCCATAGGGGTATGGGGAAAAGGAAAAAGATAGGAGTGATTAAATGAAATTTCTAAAAAAGATAAGATATAATTCACCGGTAATTTTAACCTATAGCTTTATAGCACTGGTTGTTTTGATTATAGGAATTATTACCAATAGGTGGCTGATATTTAAATTTTTTTCTGTGTACCGCTCTTCACCATTGGATCCTTTAACTTATGTGAGGATGTTCACCTATGTCTTAGGACATATAGATTTTAGTCATTATATGGGTAATATGTTGCTAATGCTCATTGTAGGACCTCCATTAGAGGAAAAATACGGGAGTAAGAAGCTCCTCCTAGCCATAGCCTTAACAGCCTTTGTTGGTGCAGTAGTGCAAATTACCTTCTTTCCCAATACAAGTCTTTTAGGAGCTAGCGGTATTGTGTTTATGATGATAGTATTATCCTCCTTTGCCGGGATGGAAGAGGGGAGCATACCTCTTACACTAATTATTGTGATTATCTTATATTTAGGTCAGGAAATTCTACAGGGGATAACTATAAAGGATAATATATCTCAGTTTACTCATATTATTGGTGGACTTTGTGGAGTTTTTATAGGATTTGGGTATTCAAAGAGAAGTAGTTACAAGAGATGAATTATAGATAAAATAAAAGGTAGTCCACAGACTACCTTTACTTATTATTTATAAATACTTCAGCATATTGAGCCCCAAAAGCTATAGCTTCCTCATGGGTGTCAAAGTAAATATCAATATGATATTTTTTTACCCCGCCTCCGCAGTCCTCAGCAACATAATCCTCTCCGTTAATAATAACTACCGTTCTATAGGGTATCACTGTAGGGTCCACTGCTATGGTATGATTAGCCTTTGGTATAGTTCCTGTTGCAGTAGTTCCGCCTGAATGAGAACCGCAGCATTTTACGCAATTACAATAGCCGGTGAGCTTAAAAACTCCTAAGCTTGTTAAGGAACCATCTACCTTGTCAGAGTCTTCTTCCTTTGAGTCCTCTTCCTGAGGTGGTTGTCCATCATTTTTATCTTCTTCATGATCATCTACAGAACTAGAAGCATCAATAATAATTTCGTCTTCTTCTGGAACTATAGCTTGAGAAGCTATGAAATTCTCTTCCTCTTCAATTAAAATTCTTAATGAATCCATATCAGAATTAATTTCTTTAACAAGCTTTCTTTGAGCAGTTCTTTTTTCTTCTAAACTCTGCAGCTTTTCTTCATTATCTCTTTTGAGACTTTCTGCTCTTGCTGCTTTGGTTTTCAATTATTCAGCCAGTTTTAGAAGATTATTTTTTTCCTCTTGATAGTCATTAATAATTTCACTATCGAATCTTAATAGCTGAGATACTAACCTAGCCTTTGAGATTAAATCCCCAAGACTTTTCGATTCAAAGAGCAAAGATAAGTAGGAGAGTTGTCCATTTTCTTTATAGAGCTGTCTCATTTTTAAATCATATAAAGCTTGCTTATCCTTTAAATCTTCTTCCGATTCTTTAATATCTTTCTCTGTATCTTTTAATTGCTCATCTATTCTTTCAATTTCTTTATTATTATCATTAAGATTTTCTTTTACAGCAGAGATATCATCATTTAAGGAGAAAATTTCATCCTCTAACTGAGATACCTTTTGTTCTAGCTCTTGAAGCTTGTCTTTATTTACTTCAACATCTGCAAAAACCGCGGAGCTATTAGCTAGAAATAGAGCTGTTGCCGTAAACACCGCCATAAGTTTCTTTTTCATATAAACTTTCCACGCGCTATTACCTAGGCGTTTTCCCCTTTCAAAATTCCAAAAAATAATCATATAGAATAATTATATCATTTTTACGAGGGATTGTCCTATATTTCGACACTATTTTAATTAATAAACAATATAAATAGGAAATTGCAATAAAAAATAAACGACTAATAAATAGTCGTTTTATTTTAATCTAACTCTTTAAGCTTACTATCTATAGACTTAAGTTCAGAATTTAATCTTTCCTCTAAGGAAGCTAGTCTATTCATATAGCCTTCTAGCTGCTCCAGATTACCTCCGATACGATCTCGGATGCTCCAATCAGAAAAAATATTATCAAAGGCTATGTCAAAAAATCTGCTGGAAGAATCGATGGTATCAATATATCCATCAAAAGCTAGATTAACATCCTTAAGCTCCTTCTCTAATCGGTGTGCTGCTCCATTCATTCTTCTTACAGCTTCATCAGCATCATCAATGTTTGAGTATTTTGCCATATCACTTAAAAACCCTCCACCAAAGAAGGTATCTACTGTAGACCAGCCCTCTGCTTTATCATAGGCTCTGTAAGCATCATCAGCTAGTTCATAGACGGATTTTACTGCTTCCATGGCTTCTGAAAGCTCCTTACGCTGTCTATAAAGTCGCTGTTTCTCTTCATTAATTGCCCTTGCTGCCGCCTGTCCCTCTGGATAATCTCTATATATTCTTTCCTTTAAGGCTTTATGTGAGGATTGAAGTTTGAATATTTCTGAGCGAAGTTCTTGTACCTTGTCTTCCATTTCCTTGACAATATAACAAATGTCATT
The DNA here is from genome assembly GCA_023440105.1 of Bacillota bacterium. Taxonomy (GTDB): domain Bacteria; phylum Bacillota; class Clostridia; order Clostridiales; family Clostridiaceae; genus JAEXZL01. The sequence goes on along the minus strand of JAEXSY010000211.1, from coordinate 15,032 downwards.
ATATTTTACTCTTGCCTCAGTATATTCTCTATATTCTTTATGATATTTATCATCATAGCTTCCAGTGAGCTTAGCTAGAAGTCTTGATAAAGATTGCTTTTCTAGCTTTTCCACATCCAGCTGTTCATAATATAGATTATCTTCCATTTCCTTTTGCTTAATTTTTTGTTCCTCTAAAGCTTTTTCCTCAGTGGCTTTCTTATTGTCTAAAACTTTTATTTCTTCCTGGAGCCTTAAAAGCTCCTCCATAGCCTCTTGATAAGTAATCATGATTATCCTCCTAAAAATTTATATACCATTAGGTCAGCTAGCAGTAGGGAGTAAATATTATTTATATTTTACTATCTGATCTCTATAGTCTTCTGAAATGGGATCCTTTAATAGCTTGTCTATAATTTCATAATTACCCCAGCAATGGATAGGATAAACCTTATCCACAGAAACTGTTCTCATAAAGTAATCAAAGCCCCAGCTATAGCGTTCTTCCTGTCTTGGATCCAGGGTCATAAAAGCAAGATTTATATGACGTCCACGAATTTTATTAATTTCTTCTTTAAAGGCTTTTTCCATTTCAAGGTTTTCCTCCTCGGGCTCATCGCTCCAGGACCAAAGATTTAAGTCTCCAGCATGGTATATGGTTTCTTTAGGAGTAGTAATTAAGAAAGCAACACCAGCATCGGTAGATTTTAAGGTTTCTATGGTAATGGAGAAGTCCTCCTGTAATAGAGCTAAGCTCTCATTGGGACCTATAAAATGAATCTTATCCTTTAATAATAGGAGTAAATCAGGTATAAGTTCTTCTAATCCTTCCATGGTTATATCATTAGATAATATATAGGTTATATTGGAATATTTATGGAAAAGAGAAAAAATTTCACTGTTAAAATGATCCTTATGGCTATGACTGACAAAAACATATAGAGGCTTTTCCTTTGGTAATTCTGGTATGTTACCATTATAATAATCAAATAATAAAGTCATTTCTTGGAGCAGCACGGTAAAGCCACAATGGTTTATATATGTAGTTTCCATATAAGCCTCCTTTAGAATATTTGTTATTATTATTATAACAAAATATTCCTGTAATTGTGCAATAGTTATTAATTAATAGAGAGCTTTAATGCTTTCCTTAATGGATAAATAACTGCAGTAGCTGCTATTATCTTTATTATATCTCCTGGAATAAAGGGAAACACACAGGTGCTTAAGGCTGCTAGAAGGTTTACATTGGTTTGTGCTATAAACCATAGTGTACCTAGAGCATAACAGGCCAAGGTACCTAAGAGTATACCAATGGGATATACCAATTTTTTTTCTTCTAACTCTGTTATAAAGTATCCAGATATATAGACGCAGGGAAGGTACCCAATAATGTAACCACCGGTGACACCAAAGAGCTTTTGGATTCCTCCAGAGAAGCCAGAAAACACCGGAAGACCTATGGCTCCTAACAGAATATATATCAGTACAGCCATAGCCCCTCTCTTTTTTCCTAAAAGACCTGCTGCTAGATAAACAGCAAAGGTAGAAAGAGAAAAGGGAATAGGACCTATTGGCAATGAAAAGGGAGCTAAGATGCACATAAGCGCTGCCATTAAAGAGATAGCGGTTATATCTTTTATCTTCAAATTAATATCCTCCTAATATCAAAGTCTTATGGATATTTCCCCAGAAGATAGTGTTTCTATCCCCTCAGGGCCTTCTACAATAAGGGCGCCTTTATTGTCTATAGCCAGAGCCTTAGCTTCAAAAGAGCCTGACCCTTTTATTACTGTTATAGTATGGCCGATAACCAGAGAACGCTTTCGAACATCCTCTAGATATTTACCAGATTTAAGTTCAGGTAAAAGTCTATCTAAGGCATTAAGAATTTCAGCAATAAGCTGGCTTCTTGAAATCTTAGAGGAGGATTCATTTTCTATAGAAGTAGCTATTTCCCTTAGGTCCTCTGGAAAATCTATTCTTCCTACATTAATACCTATCCCTAAGATTACATAATTAATTCCGCCGCTTTCGAAGTCTAGACTGGCTTCTGTCAGTATTCCACAGATTTTCTTTTTGTTTAGAAATATATCATTAACCCATTTGATTTTTACCGGCACCTTTGCTAAAAGCTCTATTGCTTCTGAAACAGCAACGGCTGCCAGGGAAGTAATCTGAGGGGCTTCCTCACTGTTTAATTGAGGGCGGAGAACTATACTCATATATATACCTGTACCAGCGGGGGAGTAAAATGAACGACCCAATCTTCCTCGACCCATAGATTGTGAATTAGAAATTACTACAGTACCATGGGAAGCACCTTCTTCTGCCAGCTCCTTTGCTCTACCATTGGTAGATGCTATTTCCTTATGTATTTCTATAGAAGAGGGGATTGCACTTCCTTTAATATACTGTTTGATAGAGGGTTCAGAAATTATATCTAACTCCTCTATTAATCTGTAGCCTTTTTTAACTGAGGATTCAATGGTATAACCCTCCTCCTGAAGCTTTTTTATAGATTTCCAAACAGCGTTTCTACTTACTTCTAGTTCTTTAGCTAGCTGCTCCCCGGATATAAAATTATTACTCCTGAGGAGTGCTGATAAAACTTGATTTTTAACAGACATAGAATAAAACCTCCTTACCATTAATTAAAGAATATGATAAATGTTTTTTATTGTCAACCATATAATTTATATGGGTGACGCATATTATTTTGTTAACTAAATAATATACCTATAAGCAAAGAATGCTTCGCAATAGCGAAGCATTCTTTATTGTGATACGTATCTTATTTTTATTCCGTCCTAAGAGCAACAGCAGGGTCCTTTCTTGAGGCTATCCTTGAAGGAATAAGTCCTGCAATTAAAGTTAAGGTCATACTTATTAATATAAGTATTATAGCCCCGTTTAGAGGAAGGGTAGCTACATTAGGAACATCTACTATGTTCTCTATTATTGCATTTATTGGAATTGTCAGTAGTAGTGTGGTTAATATGCCTAGAGCCCCTGATACAAAACCTATTATTAGTGTTTCGGCATTAAATACTCTTGAAATATCTCTCTTTGATGCTCCGATGCTTCTGAGTATACCAATTTCCTTGGTTCTTTCCAGCACGGAGATGTAGGTTATAATCCCTATCATTATAGAGGATACTACCAGTGAAATAGCTACGAAGGCTATTAAAACATAGGTTATTGTATTTATGATGCTGCTTACGGAAGACATCATTAGACCAACATAATCAGTATAATTAATAACATAGCTGTCCTTACCCTGGGAGGTCATCTCTTTATTGTATTCTGCTATTTTATCTGCGATGGCTTCCTTGGCCTCAAAGTCAGAGGCATAAAGATTAATACTGCTCGGTGAGGATAAATCTGCAACACCTAAAATAGATAGATTTTCTTCATAGGTAGCATCAGATGTCATGGCAGCTTCATAGCTTTTAATAAGAAGCTGAAGCTCTTCCTCTGATAAAGTGCTCATATATGCCTGTTCTTCAGGGCTTAAGGTGCTCATATCAAAGGTTGACCCTTCATCTCCTTCAGCGGTTGCATCCTCAAAGGGCTTGCCGGTGAATACATCTGTTTCGGGATTATCCTTTTGAGCTTTAACTATTTCGCTTTCATTGATGGCATTTATAGCATATCTCATGAGATCAGGTCGATAGCCTATAGAACCATTAGTATTAACTCCTTCCGAATCTTTTGAAGGCTTTAAGATACCAACTACCTTTAATTCTAAGGAATCATCTATTAGATTTTTCATGAAGATGTCATCATCTTTGTTGTCCTCCCAGATTCCAGTATTCTGGTCATAGGTATAATAGTCTGTATTTAAGACGAGCTTATAGGTTAGGTTGAGCAGTTCCTCAAAGGAATAGCTACTTTCCTCAGTTTTTATCTCTTCACCCTTTTCTATAGCTTTCATCATATCCTTCAGCTCCTCTTGATCCTTAAGCCCTAAGGAATAGAGGGTCATATCACTAATCTGATTGTTTTCATCTACGATTAAAACAACTTCATCGTAAGAAGAAGGCCAGGAACCCTGTAAAAGCTCATATTGAGATTTTAAGAGCTTTTCATTATCAAATAGCTCTTCCCAAACATCCACATTACGTCCACCCATCATAGGTGAAGGAATACCTGATGGACTACTAGGAGCTCCCATACCTATATTCTCCATAACTGTGCTGGGATTTACCTGAATAGCCCCTTCTGAGGTATCAGCTTTATATATATTAAGGGTAGTATCATAGCCATATTTCACTGCACTGGTGAGATTCTTAAGTCCATTTTTATCATCATCTATATATTCTTTAAAGGCTTGAAGGTTATTGCTTGCTATATCGGTAACCAAGGAACTGAGCATATCCCCCATGATATCATTAGAATAAACCTTATCCTTTTCTTGTTCTTCTGAATTGTTTTCTGACATTCCCATCATGGTATTAATAAGGCTGGTCATGTCAACGGATTCCTGTTCTATTGTTATTGGATAAGAGGATAAGGTATCCTCTTCTACCTTATTAATGTAGTTTTGAAAACCAGTAGATAGGGCTAAAATCAGTGCTATACCAATTATGCCAATACTTCCGGCAAAGGCTGTCATAAAGGTTCTCGTCTTCTTGGTGAGAAGATTAGTCAGGCTCAGTGAAAGAGCTGTGAAAAAGGACATTGAGGTTTTGGTGTTTTTTTCTCCAATACTAGGTTGTTTTTTTTCATCATCGCCCATATATGGATTAGTGTCGTCAGTTACCTTACCATCTAATAGCTTAATGATTCTTGTTGAATATTTCTCAGCTAGCTCGGGATTATGAGTAACCATTATGATTAATCTATCCTCAGCTATTTCCTTTAACAGCTTCATTATCTGAACACTAGTTTGTGTATCTAAAGCTCCTGTAGGTTCATCGGCAAGTAAGATGTCAGGATCATTAATAAGGGCACGAGCTATAGAAACTCTCTGCATCTGACCTCCAGACATCTGATTAGGTTTTTTGTGGAGCTGATCTCCAAGACCTACTTGCTCAAGTACTTCTATTGCTCTTTTTCTTCTCTCTTCTTTAGATACTCCAGAAAGTGTTAGAGCAAGCTCCACATTGGAAAGAACCGTTTGATGTGGTATGAGATTATAGCTTTGAAATACAAAGCCAACTGAATGATTTCTGTAAGTGTCCCAATCCCTATCCTTATATTTCTTTGTAGATATCCCGTTGATGGTTAAATCACCATTGGTGTATTTATCTAGGCCTCCGACGATGTTTAACAAGGTGGTCTTCCCGCATCCAGAGGGGCCGAGGATTGACACAAATTCACTTTTTCGGAATTTTATGTTTATGTCTTTAAGGGCTTTTATTATATTATCGCCCAGACGATATTCTTTAGTTATATTAGCTAAGGTCAGCATTGAGAATCTCCTTTCAAAATAAACATAAAAATACAATAGCACTATATTATTAACTGAATATTAATTATAGCATATAGATTCTACTCCTTTTGACTAATGGACAAAATACTTATTTTTATCTTATAGTATTACCTACACCTCTACTTTTTAACTTTCCTAGGGTGGAAATTGTTATTTAAAATCAGACGTGATATAATTATTAAAAAAATGTTCTTAAAATTAGAATTAAAAATTAAATATAATATCCTTAATTCTAAATTTTAATTTTAAATTAATAATGAGGTGTTTCTATGTCTTATATAATTTGTGGAATAGCAGGATATTTAATAGGCTGTATAAATGCTGCTTATTTAGTAGGAAAAAGCAAAGGCTTTGATATAAGAAATAAAGGGTCTAATAATCCTGGAGCATCTAATGCTGCTATAACCATGGGCTTCAAGATAGGAGTTCTTGTGGCAGTATGGGATATATTAAAGGCAGCAATTGCGGTTTTTGCAGCTAAAATATTGTTCCCCGACGATGCTTTAATAGGAACTGTTGCAGGGGTAGGCTGTATTCTTGGTCATATGTTCCCTGTATTTATGAGTTTTAATGGTGGTAAGGGTTTTGCATCCTTTATGGGAATGATGCTGATGTCAAATTGGAAGGCATTTTTAATTATAGGTATAATAGCTGTAGTAATTACAGTAATAACTGATTATATTGCTATTGCTACCTTAACTACAGTTATTACCTATCCTCTTTATATCATCTTTTCTACAGGAGAGTATTTAATACCTTTAGTCATCGCAATAGCATCCTTGGCAATGATCTATAAGCATCTTATTAACATAAAGAGAATATTAGAAGGAAACGAGATAGGTCTCAGCAGTCTGTGGAAAAAGTAGACAAGCTAGTAGGTGTATTTCTTGGGAAATGTTGTAAATAAATTATCTATAAATTTTATATACTGTTCAAAAACAAGTTAAGGCTATTAGTAAAACTATAAATATATAGATTTACTAATAGTCTTTATTTTAGACGCAGTTATAGGTCAAAAAAAGTAAATTATTATTCACCTGAAGGATTAAACTTAATTCTAGTTTTAAGAAAAGACCTTAGGGATAGATGTTGAATACTGTCATAATATATGATAACGTTTAATTAAGAAGAGTATGGGGGGATTTATATGAATAAATTTGTTATAACTATCGGCAGGGAATGCGGCAGTGGTGGTTCTACTATAGGTAAAATCATATCCCAAAAGCTAAAAATAAACTATTATGACAGAAATTTATTAAAGCTTGCCTCCGAGGATAGTGGGATTAATGAGGAATTATTCTATAATGCAGATGAAAAGCTAAAAGGCAGTCTGTTATATAAGGTTTCAAGAAAGATATATAAGGGAGAACTTATCCCTCCTGAAAGCTATGACTTTACATCAAACGAAAATTTATTTAATTATCAGGCTAAGGTATTAAAAGAGCTTGCTTTAAGGGAATCCTATGTGGTCATAGGGAGATGTGCGGATTTTGTGCTTAAGGATTCTCCTAATATTATTAAGGTGTTTGTATGTGCCTCTAAGGAAAGGTGCATTGAGCATGAGTCACAAAGGAACGTTGTTTCCCTAAAAGTATCTTCTGAAAAAGTAACTAAGCTGAATAAATATAGAAGTGAATACTATCAGTACTACACCGGCAATAGGTGGAAGGATATGAGAAATTATGATCTCTGCATAAATACCGATAATCTCACTTATGAGAACGCAGCTGAGATTATAATAAATTATTTGAAGCTACGTCTAAAGGATTGTTAATGTATTTTTATAATTAGGATTATTAGCTAAGTTCAACCTCAAGTTCGTAGTGTTTCATAAACCTTAAAATGCGTAATTGCAGGATACCACCAAGTGGTTCCTCTTTACGCTTTTTATTTTGTACCTAAAATTGCTATGGAATCGGCTCCACTAATTGTGATATTATGATGAAAGATGTAAAAAAACATAAAAACATGTTGTTTATTTAGAATCTGTCTAATAAAATTATTATTAGAAAAGGTAGGTGATGCTTATTGAATAAAGGGAAGGGGCAGATAAATAGATTCACTGCTTTAATTATATTATTATTCATTATATATGCTGCAATTTTATCTAAGCTTATTTCGCTACAGATAGTTAACCATGAGGATTACACCGATAGAGCCAACAATTCTTCCACAAAGACCATAGCTGAGCAGGCTCCTAGAGGAAAAATATTAGACTCATCAGGAAATATTTTGGCAGATAGTAAGCAGAGCTATGCTATTGAATATATGGATACTGAAGAGAGCAGAGAGGTTCTTCTTGATACACTTACAGAAGTGTTTTCCATGTTAGATGATCTTGATGAGGCTATGACTGATGACTTGGAATTGAAGATAGATGACCAGGGGAAATTTTATTTTGATTATGGTACCAGTGAACCTTCAGCTATAAAAACTTTGGACTTAAGATTTAAACAGGATAGAAATCTTGATTATTATCTTAAGAAAGAATTAGAGTACTTTAAGGGCTTAGAAGAAGAGAAATATGATGAAGAGGATATTATATTCTTAGAGGAGAAAATGGCGGAGGTAACTGCAGAGGAGATGTTTTACAGGCTTGTTAAGCAGTATTCTCTTTATGAGCTTTTGGATCCTTCTGAAGAGGAGGAGGAAAAATATAAAGAGATGTCAGGAGAGGAGATTACTGAGCTTTTAAAGGAAAGGTACAGCCTAAAAGAAATTAGACGTTATATGGTTGTATTAGATGCAATTAAGATGCAAAGCTATTCTAGCTATAATGCAACAACCATTGCTTCAAACATTTCTGATGAAAGTGCCTTTATATTTATGCAGAAGCTAAACGATCTTCCTGGCATAGATGTAAGATATCAGCCTGTAAGATATTATCCTTATGGAAGCCTTGCATCTACTGTTATAGGATATATGTCCTCAATAAATCCTTCGGAGAAAGAAGAATATGAGCTTAAGGGATATGATGTTTCTACTGATAAAATAGGTGTAAGTGGTATTGAAGCAGCTTTTGAGGATTTTCTTAAAGGAACTAAGGGCGGTAATATTGTAAAGGTAAATACTTTTGGTAGAATTACAGAAAAGCTTTTTGCCTTAGAATCTTATCCAGGAAATAATGTTCAGCTTACCGTTGATATGAATCTTCAGTATACAGCGGAGAGAGCCCTGAGAGAAACATTGGAAGCTCTTGCCTCTCAGAAGGTGATTGATGGAGGACAAAACATAGTAGCTAATGCTAACAGAGGGGCGGTAGTGGTTCAGGAGGTTGCTACTGGGAGAATTCTTGCTATGGCTAGCTATCCAAACTATGACCCAAACATATTTACAATACCTGGATTACTAACAGATGAATTGAGTAAGGAGTATTTCAATCCAGATTATGAGGCTTTTGCAGAGGATTATATAAAAAAAACCGGATCCACCTTAAGCCCAGAAGAACTTTTTACTAATGACTATACAGTGGATACCTATGATATATATCCTAAGCCTTTCTTTAACTATGCAACTCAAGGGCTATTACCTTCAGGATCTACCTTTAAATTTGTTACGGCTGTTGCAGCTTTAGAGGAAGAGGTTGTGGATCCAGAGGAAAAAATCCTTGACCAGGGTATATTTAATAAACATCCAGAGTTTACTAATTATCAGGGGATGTGTGAAATATACGCTTCTAGAAGAGGAAGCCACGGTTATGACAATATGACTAAGGCATTTAAAGATTCCTGCAACTATTATTTTTACGAGTTGGCATATAGGCTCTATAAGAATTCAGGAATAGATACTCTAGCCAGCTACGCATGGAAGCTTGGATTGGGTTATGATCCAGAGACAGCTTCAGGAAATGGTACTGGAATAGAGATTTTTGAAAATAAATACGGACAGGTTTACAGCAGTATTGCTTATGCTAATTTGGTTGCTAGTATATCAAAATATGAAGTTGTAGATATGCTTTCTAAAGGAAGCTATACTTATGCACCTAGTATGGGCAGAAGCCATAGACCTTTTGACATAGCTTATAATGAAAGTGATGATGAGGAACTAGCAGAGGCTAAGAAGGCGATTAAGGATTATGTCGCAGAAGAATTCAAAGGCTTGTGGGATGTCACAAAGGATGACAATTATTTTCAAAGAGTACAAAGGGAGATATCAGAACTCCTTAGAGAACTGGTGGCAAAGTACGAAAAAGAAGAAGCGAAGAAGTATACAGAGGATGATTATTATAATGCTGCTTATAATTTAGCTAGATATATTATCTATGATAAAGGGGGGGATTTAACTTCTCCTGGTAACTTAACCAATAGTTCCATTGGCCTCGGAATGAATCAATTCACTCCACTTCAGCTCTGCAGCGCCTTAGCAACTGTAGTGAATGGGGGAACAAGGTATGAATCTTACTTAGTGGATAAGGTTATAAACCCTGAAGGAGAGATTATGCAGGAATACGAACCCACAGTGATAGAAGATTTGAATCTTAAGGATATAACCGTTGATTCTGTTAAAAAAGGGATGGCGGCGGTGCATTCTGGTGGTGCCTTTGCCAATTTCCCTATAGCTACTGGAGGTAAAACAGGAACAGCCCCCTTTAGAAATGATCAAAAATCTATTGGTAGAGCAGCCTATGGTGTCTATCTAGCTTTTGCACCGGTAGAAAAACCCGAGATAGCGGTGTCAGTGGTTTTGTATGACTCTGCCCATGGAAGCAGCGCAGCACCAGTTGCTAGAGCTGTTATGGAGACATACTTTAGAGAGGAAATAAATAAGCTATATCCTAATTATAGTTCCAGTACAACCTCCTATACCCTAGAACCTAATATTGAAGGAGTTTATAACCAAGATTAATAGAGAAAAAATGATAGATTACTCATAGTGCTTAATATTTCTATAGGTGATAAGAATTTTTATAAGATTATAATTGCACTTTCTTTGGGAAAATATATAAAACAGGATAATTATCTTTTTGAAAGAGATGATTATCCTGTTTTTTTACATATGAATAACTTTTTTATTTATTATTACCATAGATATACAATAAGAGTTGAAGGCTTTTATAAAATTATCAATAATTGAACTTGATAGTTATTATTAATTAGGTAATCTCACAAAATGAAAATGATTAAATTAGCAATAAGAACATAAAATAGAATTAATGTAAAAATGGTTCATTTTTTATTTACATATATATAGCATTTGTTGTAAAATTGTATTATAATATATAAATATTAACAATTTAAAGATTATTAGAGTTTAATATTAATTATTTGTCAATTACAATAATATTCTGAAAATTGTTAAAGGCGTTAGTAATAAGAATATTTTACTGGCCATAAAATATTCTAAAAGGTAATTGGTGAATAAAAACTAATAACTTTTGTGTTTATAAGCAAACAGTTATGGAAACATCCCTAGATCTAGTGGAACATATAAATTATATTATTAGGATATTTATATCTTAATATAAATGCAGTAAATATTAATCACTGCGAAATAAAAAAAGGAGGATATGACATGAAAAATGTAAGAAAGCTTTTAGCCTCAACTTTAGCTTTAGCACTTGCTGTATCAGTTTTTGCTGGATGCTCAGGTGGTAATAAAGAAACACCTGGAGATGATGGGGGTAAAGAACCTTCAGCACCTACTACATTAGTAGCAGGAACAACTACAGACCCAAATGGTGAACCAGAACCTTGGTGGACTAACGGTGGAGCCGACTATGATGCCTATAAACTTTCTAATGCATATGGCACTGTTGCATATACTAAAGAAGGTGAATATGTTTATGACATGACAACCTTAAAGAGTGAACCTAAGGTGGTCGAAAATTCTGATGGCTCTAAGACTTGGACATTCACAATAAATGATAATTTAAAATGGTCTAACGGTGAAAAGATTACTGCCAAAGATTATGTTTTTGCTTTACTTTTCTGGACAAGCCCAACTATGGTAGAGCTTGAAGTTCAAGATTCCACTTTTAATACTGCATATAAGTTAAAAGGTTATGATGACTATAACACAGGAAAGACAAAAGAATTTTCTGGAGTTAAGCTGGTAAGCGATACTGAATTCTCAGTGACTGTAGATGGTTCACAGCTTCCTTATTATTTTGAAATGACTTTAGTTAACTTCAGCCCTAGCTACATGAAGGGATGGGTTCCTGGAGATGTTACTCTTGAAAGCGGAGATAATGGAGCTTATTTCAGTGATAACTTTACTGCAGAACATATAGGCGAAACTGTTGAAGCCTTCAGATGGAAGCCTACAGTTTTCTCAGGCCCATATGTTATAAAGAGCTTTAACAATTCAGTTCTTGAATACACTCTAGAAAAGAATCCTGAATTCTTAGGTGATTATAATGGACAGAAGGCTCAAATAGATACTATTATACTTAAAAAAGTTGAGCAGGAAACTATGATGGACGAGCTAAGAACAGGCAAGGTTGATATGCTCGCTGGAGTAGTAGACGGTAACCTAGTAATAGAAGGATTAGACATGGTTGATGAAGAACTCATTGGTGCTCAAGACTATCCACGTAATGGTTATGGCTACATCCATTTTGTTGCTGACCATGGTCCTACACAATTTACAGAAGTTCGTCAAGCAATTGCTTATCTTTTAGATAGAACTGAATTTACTAAGACCTTTACTAAGGGTTATGGCTCAGTAGTTCATGGTGCTTATGGCTTAGCAATGCGTGAATATCAAGTTAATAAGGGTCAATTAGATAAGCTTAATCAATACAGCTATTCTTTAGATAAGGCTATAGAAGTTCTGGAAGCTGGCGGCTGGACATTAGACGCTAATGATAAGCCATACAGCGGAGAGGGAATAAGACATAAGAAAGTTGATGGAAAGCTTATGCCTCTTTCTATAAACTGGGCTTCCTCAGAAAATAATGCAGTTTCAGACCTTATAGCTACTATGCTTGTAGAAAATCCAGATCTTGCAAAAGCTGGAATAGAAATAAAGCAAACAGTTATGACCTTTAATGAAATGTACACTCAGCATTATGCTAACATGGATGAAGATGTTTATCATATGTATAACCTTGCAACAAACTACACTTCAGTATTTGATGTTAAGAGCACCTATGCAATAGGTTCAACTTCTAACTATAATCAAATTGCTGATGAGCAGCTTGCAAAGCTTGCAGGAGAAATGCTTGATGTAGAACCAGGCGATGAAGACACATATATGAAGAAGTGGGTAGAGTTCCAAACAAGATATAATGAGTTATTACCATCTCTACCATTATACTCTAACCAGTATGCAGATTTCTTTACCACTAAACTTGAGGGCTATGACGGTATATCAGCTCTTTGGGATTTCTCAGCACAGATTTTATACTCTACTATGAAGGCAGAGTAATATATATAAAAAAGAGTATCTAAGCTAGAAAAAATATTAAACAATGCTGGGGATTATCCTCCTGAGGATTATCCTCATGCATTGTTTAATGTTGTTTACACTGCCATGGCTTATGGACATGGAATTTAAATTTGATGAAGCAGGTGAAAAGAGAAATGGCTAAATACATCGGTAAAAGACTAATGTATATTATTATGGTATTCTTCATACTGTCTGTTATGTTTTTCTTCTTATACAATTCTATACCTGGAGATAGAGCTAAGGCCCAGATGGGACCAGCAGCATCGAAGCTAACTAATGAGCAGTATGATAGACTTTATAATCAATATAGAGAAAAGCTGGGCTTAGATGACCCACTTCCTATTAGATATGCAAAATGGATGGGTAACATATTAACTGGAGATTTTGGCTATTCAACCTTCTATAAGAAGGATGTTATAGATGTAATTCCAGAACCTATGAAAAATACAGTTTTCATCAACATATTTTCAACAATACTTGCCTTGGGTATAACAATTCCTTTAGGTATATATACAGCGGTTAAAAAGTATAGCGCCTTTGATAAATTTGTACAGGTTAGTACCATAGTTGGGTATTCAACCAATGTCATTAAGTTAACATTGAGCTAAAGACAGGTCTTAAGAAAAGGGATGGAAGAATTGATTCTTTCCATCTCTTTTCTCTGTTTTATTGCATGACAATTAGGCAGATATTCATCTGCCAAAAAAATATATTCAGTTACAACTATTTATGCTATTCTATAAAGGAAGCCGGAATATGTTTTTCCGTTCAGATTTCTTTGTCTGTGTCTGTCGGGACGTATAGGGATTATATTTCTTGCAATAACGGCTTCTAAGTCAGGTGATGTTGTTTTTTCATGATAGAATAATCTGCACATGTGTGCCGCTACTGAAAAATTGGCCTTATAAGTGTACTTTCTTTGCTTATTTTTAATGATTACGTACGAGGTAATCATTTCTGCAAAGTTATACATGATTAGGTGTGCATAGATTTCTTGTTGAATACACATCACCTTTTTTGAATGAAAATTCAAAAGTCCCATCGTGTATTTCAGGTCTCTGAATGATGTTTCTATGCCCCATCTAGCAGCATAAAGCTGTTTTAATTTTTCTGGCGTGTACTGTTCCCGCTCTAAATTAGTCAATATAGTTTCAAAGGTATCTTCTGTTATTTGAAAACGCACAATCCGAAATTTCAATTCATAAAACTGAGTCTTTTCATGCTTCTTGTTTTTAACTGGAAGATAATCAAATGTTGTATTAGAAGGAACAAGTTTATAATGATTTCTGTCTTTAAACAAAGCCTTGGTTTCTTTGGTCTGCTTTCTTGTCAATTTAAGAGTTATATCCACATCAAAAGAAGGCTGGAGTGGTAAATCCAATCCCTTTTTGATTCCGCGGGAACCCTCCTTAATTCGGATAAGAAATTTCCAGCCTTTTTCCTGTATATGAGCCATGTTATTATAGGATTCATATCCTCTATCTGCGATGACAAGAGCATTTTTTATATCAGAACAATCTACCATGTCAACAAAAGCTTTATGTTCGTTGACTTTTTTTGCTTTTTGGATAACTACATCTGTATAAATTTGATGGTTCAAATCATACATAGCATTCAAATGAAGTAGATTATAGGGTTTTTTGCCATCTGTTCCTGGAAAGAACGAATCTACATCTTTTGGGTTAGTGGGGATATGTATATCTGAACCATCTACCGCAAGAATTCGTAAATCCTCATTAAAATCAGTAGATAAATCAGTGGTAAATGATTTAAATATACTTTCAAAAGCTTCTGGTTTTATTTTGTTTCTCTGCTGTACGAATGCAGATACAGAAGCAGCATTGGCAGAACAGTTGAACATATTTAACAATTCTTTGGAAAGGGTCCCGCCTCCTAAACCTATAATTCCTTTCAACAACTGCTTAAAAGGGAGTTTTCGTTTGCGTGTAAAATCATGCTTTGGATTGGTGCAATAATCTTCTGGTTTTTCAGCTACTCGATTGATTTGATTTAGCAACATTTTTCTTATTTGATTTGGTTTCATGTGTATCCTCCTTGCAATTAATACCTCTTAATTACAAGGGCCGCTTTCGCTACTTCATTACTCATTCAATAGCGAAAGCGGCCGCACATTTTTGGATTTTTGTCAACTATTTTTATAAAAAAAGACCCCTATATCCTATATTCGGATAGGGATCTATTTCTATTGCTTAACTTAATGACATTG
>JAEXSY010000041.1 GCA_023440105.1 Bacillota bacterium | reverse complement strand
GTTAGAAGGAGTGATAATCTTTTGAAGCCAGTAGCTTCTACCAGTGATTTCAAAGAAAAACCATGGTCTCTTAGAAAATCATTTGCTGTGGCGATGACCTTATAGATTCTCTCAATTAGTTTTTCCTTATCAACGGTAGGATCTGTGGTATTGTCGCCGTTTTTCTTATCTGTATAGTCCGCCAGTGCCTTTCGTAGCGCTCTAACGATACCCATGTAATCAACTATTAAGCCATTGCTTTTTCCCTCGGATACGCGGTTTGCTCTAGCAATGGTCTGCATCAAGGTGTGAGCTTTAAGTGGTTTATCTAGATATAGGCAGGAAAGGCTTTTTACATCAAATCCAGTTAGCCACATGGCGCAGACAAATACCACACGGAATGGATTCTTAGAGTCCTTAAATTCCTTATCCAGCTCACGCTTCTCCATCTTGCTTCTGTGGGAGATAATGTCTAGACCCCATTTCTTGAAGGTTTGGATTTCATTTTGCTCCTGACTGATGACCACTGCCATTTCAGTTTTCTGCATCCATTGCAGTTTTCTGGATAGCTCCTGAGTTTCTTGCTGGCTAGAATGGTTGATTTTCTCCTGCAGGGCCTTTATTTCAGCCTGCCAGAATTCTTGCACATAATTATACATTCTCACACAGGTAACCTTATTTAGACACACCATCATTGCTTTACCACTTGTCCAGAGATCTGAGTAGTGCTTAACAAAGTCCTTTGCGATGGATTTTAGCCTTGGTTCAGCGGTAAGAATGTGTATTTCTTTTGCAAATTCACGCTCTAGCTTTTCCTGCTGATTTACATCTAGGTCAGCTGCTTCAATGGCATCTAAAATACGGTCTGTGATTTCAGCATCTTCTATCTGTAGAATTTTATCTGCACGATTTTCATAATATAGCGGTACAGTTGCACCATCATCTACTGCACGCTTAAAATCGTATACTGATATATAACCACCAAAGGTTCTCTTGGTGATATTATCGCTGGAGAGCAGAGGTGTACCGGTAAATCCAATTCTTGAAGCAGTTGGCAGCAGGTTGCACATGTTTTCTGCAAATATACCATACTGGCTGCGGTGGGCTTCATCGGACATAATGATGATGTCATGGTCTGAGTAAATGGGGAATTCGTTAGGTAGATTGAATTTTTGTATTAGCGTAAAAATGAAGCTAGGATTACCCTTTAATTTGTTTACTAGGTCAGAACCACTAGTAGCGATAAATTGAGATGCCTTGGTTTTGCCCAATAAACCACAATTTTCAAAGGTATCGCTAATTTGAGTATTCAATTCCTCACGATCTGTTAAAATCACAATGGTAGGCGAGCCAGTGAATTTACGGCGGATTTTCTGGGATAAAAATACCATGGAGTAGCTCTTACCACTGCCCTGAGTGTGCCAAAACACGCCAAGCTTACCATTATTCAATTTTCGGGCTTCATATGCACCTACTGCCTCATTAACCCCAAGGTATTGATGATTTCTGGCTAGAATTTTAACAGCATGTCCGCCGGAATGGTCATATAGAATAAAGTTTTCTAACAGGTCAAGAAAGGTTTCTTTTTTACATATTCCCCGCAGCATAGTCGCAAGGGCTACGCTACCTTCTTCATCTTCCTTAAGGCGTTTCCATTCGTGGAAAAATTCATATTTACTACCCAAGGTACCAACCTTTGCTTCCAAACCGTTACTAAGTATCAGGAAGGCATTGTAATAGAACAGGTGAGGAATGGTATCCTGATAATCGGTATAGTTATCATCATAGGCATTCTGCACATCTACCGTGTTCTTTTTTAGCTCTACAAAAAGCAACGGAATGCCGTTAACAAAGCCAACAATATCTGTTCTGCGGCGATATAAGTCACCACGGATTTTTAGCTCCTTGATGGCAAGAAAGTGATTGTTACTGGGGTTTTGAAAGTCAATGACAATAGCTTTCTTTTCTTCTATTTTCCCGCCTGGCTTTTTCACTGTAACTGGGATGCCGTCTCGTATCAAAAAGTATTTTTCCTCATTTATTTGCAGCGGAGAAGAAGTGGACAGATGGCTTTCTAGCTTTTTCTGAACTTCAATAGCCTGGATATCAGTAAGCCATGGGTTAAGGTGTTTTAAGGCAGCTTTGAAATAGCGCCCTAGTAAAATTTCGTGGTAGCTTTTTCTTCCGAATGTACCATTCTCACCAAGCTGCTCGGTATTATAAGCAAAGGCCACGTCCCAGCCTAGTTCGTTATGAAGCAGATTACCTGCGCTTTCCTGTACCAGTATATTTTCGGAGTAATCGTAGCTCATGTGATCACCTCTAATTTTAAGATACTATTGACTAGTTACATCAATAGCTTTTCGAATTAAGAATGTTTTTAGGTTTCATATTTTTTCTGGGTAAGGTAGCTAGTTTGATATTAGTTAGGCAGTGAGAACTTCTCTTTTACTAGTTTTATATAATCGTAAATTTCTATGTATTCGGCCTT
The DNA here is from genome assembly GCA_023440105.1 of Bacillota bacterium. Lineage (GTDB taxonomy): Bacteria > Bacillota > Clostridia > Clostridiales > Clostridiaceae > JAEXZL01. The sequence continues at coordinate 6,969 of JAEXSY010000041.1, read as the reverse complement.
GCTCCTCATGCTAACCCAATCTGATTTAAGCTCATGTATTTTAGATTCTTCCACATAGGGATAAATCATAGTAATATCTAGTTCAAATTTGCTCGCAAGGCTTAACGGCTTATAAATGGTAAAAGTTAGAGACATATATAGTAAAATTGACGTAGTAACTAAAGCGATTGTTACTTTTACTAATTTTTTACTTAGTTTAATATAACGCATGAGTTCTTTCTCAGTTTTAAGGGTTGTATGCTGTGCTTCATTAGTTTCTTTAAGGGATAGCTCTAATGCTTCATTCTTATCATTTGATGGGGTGTTTAAAAGCTTATTGAATTTAGAAGTTTTTTTTATCGCTGAAAAAGAATTTCTTAATGCAATAAGCATAGAAGCAAATATAAAAACTATGAAACAAAAGTATATGAATATAACTATAGAGTTATTTGTTTGAGTCGCTGCTAGTGAGTAAATAATATTCGTTAAACTATCCTGTACAGAACTGCCTAAGGTAGGTGCAGTTGAGAAAAACCAATTCCCTAAATTTGAGATGAAAGATGTAATGATTGTAACGACTACTCCTACTATTATTTCGCTTTTGTATTTTTGATAATATTGCTTAATTTTATACAAATTGAAGTACCTCCAAATCTTTTGGTTGGACGGGCGTATTAAATTCTATTTCTCCATTCATAAGTTTTGGGAGAAGTCTATCTCGAGCTTGCTGAAGATTTACTATTTCGTTTCGACAATTTTGAGCTTTTGCAAATAAGGGTTCTGCTATATTTTCAAATGTTAATGCTATTTCTGTTGTTGGCACTATAATTTCTTCAGCTTTGAGATATTTAAAATGCCTTGCATAATGATAATTAGACAAATCTACATTAACTAAGCTACAATACAATAAACGCTGCGGCATTTCTGGGCAAATTGAAATAATCAATTGTGTTCCATCTGCACCCTTGGCAAAAGGGAACTGAACTAATTTTAAAACTCGAGTATGGTCTCCAAACACAATTACAGGTTTATGTAAATCGACAACTGCCTCAGTGTCGTTTGTATAACCAGCGACAAAGTCTCTGCTTTGATCTATTACTGGAATAGTACCAGTAACAAGCATATCTGAAGTTTTTATCTGTTTTATTCGTGAGAATTTTCCTATTAGCGAACCAATGTTAACTTTTCTCCATCCCTCCGGCATACCATCCACAATTTTAGTCTCCTCATGCCCAGGAAAATGAAAGTCTACAAACCATTCTTTGTACAAGCGCTGAGTAGTTTCTTCCAATAGCTTAATTTGCTTTTGGTTATTTTCAATTAGATTGTCATAAGTGGAGAGAATATCGGCAATACGGCGTTGGGTTTCAAGTGGGGGGACAGGAAACATAATGGTAGATAGTTTTTTCCATGATAAATTATCCTGTGCTGTGCCTTGAGATATTTGTTTAAAGTCTCGCTGAAGTAAATCAAAGCAATACTTTACAAAACGTACATCTGAAACATCTTCATATGGAATAAAGCCCATTACACTATCAGGAAAACAAGCAGGAATTTTTAATATTCCTGTATCTGCAATATTTGCAGCGATTGTTATGCAAAGTGTTCCAATATTCCACAATTTGCTTTGTGCCAATCCATAATCATTATATGTTTGTGTATATTCAGTAATATAAAAGTTTGAGTCTTTTACATCAGCAGTTTGAATAAAAGGATACTTACCACCAAAAAGTTTGGAATCATTTCTTGGCCTATGTTTGGACCTACCTCGCGATACCTTGCCTAATTGATCTAGTGTCTTTAGTTCCCAGTTCATAGTCCCATCTCCTTCAGGTTTTGCGAGATGGTGTCCATCAAATCATTGGATTCAGACTGTAAAGACAGAAGCTCTTTATGAATTTCTGCCATACGCTCTTCAAAGTCTATTCCATCGTCTTCCACTGGAGGAACTCCAACATAGACGCCAGGTGTAAGTGAATATCTTTTTTCCTTGATTTCTTCCTGAGTGGCAATCTTACAAAGACCAGGAATGTCGGCATAGATACCTTCACCGAATTTCTCGTATAGCCATTGGGCTTCTTTAGCTATGCCTATAATTTCTTCGATATATGAAATTTTCTCATCCCAATCAGCCTGTAGAGTTTTCTTATCTCTGCGCTCTGAGGCTTCCACTGCAGACTTTGCTAGGCTGCGCTGATTCTTCAAGAAGGACTTAAGATTGGATATGATAGAGATAAAATCTTTTTCATCTTGTACAGCATTAATGATCTGCTGTTCTTGTGAAGCATTGGCTCTCTCATAGAGAGCTTGTTTATATTCTGATAACAGATTTTTATACTTCTCTGTTTCTCCACGGTATAACCACACTATGGCATTGAGATTTTTAAGCTGCCATTCACTCCACTCATTGAGGGTTCGGTCAACTATCGTATAGTAGTTTCTAGCATCAATGAACAGGGTTTTGTCTAAGAGCTCTTCAGGCTTTCCCTTATCAAAAAACCATAAGGAGCAAGGCAAGCTCTTGGTGTAAAAGAAGTTATTGCTTACGCTGATCATACAGTCCACATGGCCTGTGTGTACTAGCTTTTCACGAATATCCTTATCCTTACCCTGGCTATCTGTGGCTGAAGATGCCATAACGAATCCTGCACGACCCATCTCGTTTAGGTAGGAATAAAAGTAGGAAATCCAAAGATAGTTGGCGTTGCCCACTTCCTTAGACTTATTTACTCCAGGCATGCCAAAAGGGAGACGGCCTGCATTTTCAGCAGATTCAGATTTAACCTTGTCCACATTGAAAGGAGGATTTGCCATTACGTAATTGCAGCAGCCATTTAGGTTGTGGGCATCGTGATAAAAGGTATTAGCTTCATCTCCGGATTTTATAACGCCAGTTAAGCCATGCACAGCCATATTCATTAAGCATAGCTTTGCGTTATATTCAACCTTTTCCTGGCCATAGAAAGTCATGGTATTATTAGCAACCATCCCGGCAGCATTGACAAAATCACCTGTTTGTATAAACATTCCACCGCTACCAGCAGCAGGGTCCAGCAGAATGCCTGATTTGGGCTCCAGTAAATTAACAATCATCTTTACCAGGGATTTTGGCGTGAAGAACACGCCATCATCAGAAGCAATGTTCTTTGCAAATTTATTTAGGAAGTATTCATAGATACGTCCAATTACATCTCCACCTATGTCGTCTAGAGCATCGTTATTAAAGATTCGCAGAAGATCCTCTAGTAGTTCATCGGAGAACATGGTGTATTCCTTTGGTAGAACCCCTGTCAGCTGTTCGCTTTGTGCCTCCACCAATGCCATGGCATTGTTCACCACTTCCCCAAGGCTGTTCATCTCGTGGTTATCAATACTCTTTAACTTTAGAGATGCAATATCTGACTGTAAGCTAACAAGATAAGTGTATTGAGCTTCCTTTGGCAGGAATAGTGCACTTTTTTCCTTGAAGTCACTGGCCTCCACGGGTAGTACACACCCGTTTCTCATTGGTCTATGTGACAGAATTTCATTTTCTACCATCTTAAAACGACTGTAAGCATAGCGTAGGAAAATTAGTCCCAGCACAGGCATACAGTATTGGTTCGAGGTAAGTTTTGAGCCTGCACGGAGGAGGTCAGCAGATTCCCATAGATCTGCTTCTAGTTTTCTAATATTAATCATCAGTTTTCTCATCCTTTGTGTATTCCATGATATCTCCAAAGTCACAATCGAGGACAGCACATATCCTTCCGAGGATAGCTAAGTTTACCGCTTCATCTCGACGTAGCTTAGTCAGGGTATTTGGAGCTATTTCAGCTGCTTTGCGCAAATCTGCTTTGCTCATTTTTCGATCAACCAACAGTTTCCACATTCTGTTATACGAGATGGTCATAGCTACCTCCATTATAGATTTGGTATTATATTCCAATATACCACTATAGTAGATTAAATTCAAGAACAACTCGCAAATATGTGCGAATTGTCTAGGTAGCGAAATTTCTTTCAGGAGTAGTAGTGAGAGAATTGAAAAACTAGTGTTAGTGTGCAGTGGTTGAGATTTTTATAAGACTAATACCTATCTTGCATTTGGTAATGATAATAGTAGGTTTAATATCTTTATCCTGTTATTTTTTGCATATGAGTGTATAGTATCAATAAATAATGGCACAAATTATTTTGAGTTATATTTTGTTAGTCAAGTACTACCAGCTAAGCTGGTGGTACTTGACTAATTTAGGAGAAATTTTTTAATTGATAGAAATATAATCCTGTTTCTTCTGAAGACTGTCAGCATATTTATAGTGTAATTTCTTCTCCCAGGAAGGAATGCTATCGCTATGCCTTTTTAGAGTTAGATATATATTATATATATCGCTCTCCGTTAAAGTTTTAGCTTTTTTACTAATATCACTTAATATACTATGGGCTAAGATATCCTCTTTAAATATCCTTGTATAAGTAGGAACATTTATTTTATTTACTAAGGTGGCTTTTTCTCCAAATACAATATAAGAATAAAATCTATAGTTTCCACCTATAAACTCCTTTAGATATTTTATATGATTGGCATTTTGCTTTATAGGGTTGTAGAAGGTATCTACCTTAATATTTTGTATTGTCTGTATCCATTTCCAATCCTCTGTATCTCCAATAATCTTCCCAGCTCGATTCTTAGCTTCTATTACAAATATCCCAAAGCAGCATAGTACTACTATATCAATCTGACATAATTTATTGTTAGGTCTCCTTACCCATATATCATGAAGTATTTGCTTATAAAAGGGAAGGCTATCAAGGGCTTTAATTAACTTAAGCTCTAGCTCTAAACCTATATCTTCACTAGTTTTCTTAATGGAATGTGTCTTTTTAGGACTTTCTTTAGCATCCTCTTTCAGTGCACTCTTAATAAAAAATATTAGTAGTACTAAACAGGTAAGGATAATTATATCCTTACTATTATTTATTAAAAACTTCATTAGATTTAATATTATTTCTCTCATGACCTCTTCTATAAATTATTGTTATATAGCTAGTATATGTATTTTCCTTACATATTATTTGTAGAGCTATATTTTATAGAAGTTTACTTCATTGAATATATGATAATCTAATATTATATAACATTTTTATACATAAATGTTATACTTAGTTATATGAGAGGGTTTTCTAACTTGTGGTTTATTTTTCGAGTTAGTTTAAGGATGGTGAGACAATGAAACTAATTAATGGAGAATTTAATTTATACTTTCCTTTATATATAGAAAGCAATAACGAAGATTACTTAAAGAGTATTGAGAACCTTGATATTGTTATTTCTGAACTTACAGAAATTAGTGGAAGACTAGATTTAAACTTAAAAGATAATTTTAAACATTTATATGATCCTATTGAGCAAACACATATTGATAAAATTTGCAATGGCCTTTCATTATTGGTAAAGGAGAGAAAAAATAATAATTCGTTGAAGGATATTAGTAATAAGCTAAAAAGTTATATAGATAGCTTGCCTGATAAGGAAAAGTTTGAAGAAATTATAATTATTCTCTCGGACTTGGAAAATGAAGGTGGAGTTGATATAAAGATATTCAACCAGATTGTGTTTACTCAATACAATGCTACTAATCGAATGGTACAAACAAGGAACAAATATTTAACGGTATATGGTCCGGAAAGTACAGATGTATATTATTTTGTTCTCCTATATCCTATCAAAATAAGATTCAACAATGGAAATATTGAATATGCCAGTGTTTATCTCACAGTGTATAAGTATAATATGGCAGTAATTAAAGTAAGCATACCTTTTAGAAATATTAAGGATGATAAGCTTAAGAAAAACGATATAAATGGGTATTTTAGTGATATAGAATTGGCCAAGTTCATTAGTTTAAGTGGAGATTATGATTATTCTTCTATAGGTGATAATTACATTGAAATAGCTATCAGCATGTATATAAGCTATCTTAAAGAAAAATTAAAGAGAACCTTTATTTCTTTAGATAAATCTCTCCACACAGTAATTCTTGAAACGGATAGTATTCCAAAGGAATTTTCAAAAGTAAACAATACTTTTAAAGATGACTTTTACAGAATAGTCTGTGCACCGCTAGATGAAATCTTTAATATAAAAGAAGATGCTCAAGAATTTTGGAATAACAGCTATTACGGTCTTGGAGATATAAGGCATTATTTTTCCTCTGTAGGTAAGTGCTATACCCTAATATCTAAGAATTTATTAGATAAGTATTTGAAGGATTCATTAAATATTGTTGAATATATGGAGGCGTTGAAGGAATCCTTAGATTTTGGAGTGGACTTTCCTATGGTTATTTGTATTCTTGAAAAAATGAATTCTACGATTCTATATCAGCATCTTATGGATTCCAGCTATTCTCTAGAAGATGCTAGGTCTAAGTACATGCTATCAAAAGACTATATTATCAATCTTCAAAGTAATTGCTATGGAACAGTGTATGACATGATTAGATTCATGAAAAGAATTATGGTTAATTACTTTAAGGATGATATACTACAGAGCAAGATTGATAATATGGAGGTAATGATAAGTTTTAAAAAGGAAAGATCAGATAAGAGAATCTCCTTTATGATGAGTTTTCTAGGAGCTATCTCTGTTTTAGTCTTTGCATTGCCAATTATTAAGGATAGCTTAATAATTATTAAGGAAGGGTTCAAGATTAATGATATACCTTTTATAACGATAGATATTAGTACCATTGCTATCTGGATATTACTTATTGTTTTCTTTGTAGCAATGCTTTCAAAATTACATAAAGAAAGTAGAAGGAGAGTCTGATATAAATACAGAACCCTTAATTTTAAAATTACTAACTATAAATATAAAGAGGGGCTGTCGCTTTAACGATTAAAAAATCGTTGGCGAAGGCCCCTTTTTCCACAGATTTTTATCTAAAATCGACGCTATTTCATTGAATATTGTGGATAAAACTTAAAAATGGCAAACTTTAATAA